>CALZQA010000016.1 GCA_945828315.1 uncultured bacterium
CTGGATGTCTCCTATTTCAACAGCCTGATGTATACAGCTGCGGATATGAAGAGGCGGCGTCTTGCGTTACAGGAACATCCGGGACTGGCTGCATGCGACGGTGTGTCGACTGAATCGGCGGGAGATGACGGATCGCAGACGGTGCGCATTGTGCTGGCAGAGGAAAATACCGCTGCGTATGCGGATCTTTGCAGTGAGGCATCAGAGACGGTGCGGATCGAGATCCTGCAGGCATTGCACAGCAGGGGCATTACATATGGTATTCGCTATGATGCCATCGACCGGATGGCGGCAGGAGAAGAACCGCGCGGGCATGTGCTTGTTGCAGCCGGTTCTCTTCCGGAGGATGGTCAGGACGGGTATTACGAATATTTCTTTCGCACGAATGTCGCACGGACTCCGAAGACGATGGCGGATGGCAATGTTGACTATCGTAACGTCGAGTGGTTTGAGCAGGTGAAAAAGGGACAGAAGCTCGCGTGTTATCATGGGGCTACCACCGGTAAAAACGGTATGGCGGTGACCGGTCGGGAGATCCCGGCACGAAAGGGAAGAGAGCAGTGTATTCTCACCGGAAACGGTTTTCACAGGCTGGAGGACGGAAAGACTTATGTCGCGGATCTGGACGGTATCGTCAGTCTCGCGGAGGATTATGCGGGGACGGACACCGTGATGGAGATACAGCTGAATGTGACAAATCTCCTGACTGTCGAGGAGGTCACGCTGGCAACCGGAGATGTACATTTTGACGGAAATGTCTTTGTGAAAGGCAACGTTGGAAGTGGAGCCGGAATCTATGCCACCGGCGATCTGCTTGTCGGTGGTTTTGTGGAGTCGGCACATATTGAGACGGGTGGTGACATCATGATCCGGCAGGGTATGAATGCGTCAGGCGAGGGAGAGATCCATGCCGGCGGTGATGTGAACGGCTATTTCTTTGAGGCAGTAAGGATCCATGCCGGCGGAAACATTCACGGAGATTATTTTATGAACTGCGATCTTATCGCACAAGGCAGGATCAATGTGATGGGTAAAAAAGGCAGCCTCGTAGGCGGCAGAGCATGTGCGGAACAGGGACTTCGGGCAAATCGTCTCGGCAATCAGGCCGGGCTGGCGACATATGTCCAGTTGGGCACAGGTGAGCGCCTGCACAGACAGGAACTGGATCTGAATGAAGCTGTCCGGAGCGTGAGCGGCGAGCTGGAGGTGCTCAACCATGCACATGAAGAATTTATGAAAAAGTACCAGCCGCAGGTTCGCAATACCATAGAACTGTTCCTGAAGGTTGAGAGCGCGATCTACACAAAGGAGCAGGAAATGGATGAGTTGATGGAAAAGAAGCGAAGACTCGAGGAAGAGAAGCGCAAGGCTGCTGCGGTCAGCGCGGTTGTGGAGACGAAGCTGTACGAGGGCGTGACCTTTGAGATCGAGCGGGTGCGATGGACCAACTCAAAGAGACTTGGAAGTGTCCGGGTCAAAAAATCAGAAAATAAAATTGTAGTGTTTTCTAATCGATAGGTGGACAATACGATACAGGAGAGATATAATATGCGTGATAAGATACTCATTGTAGATGACGTGGAGATCAACAGAGAATTGCTTTCAGAAATACTGAGCAGTGAATACGAGATCCTGATGGCAGAAAACGGAAAGCAGGCGATGAAGGTTCTGGAAGCACGCCATGAGGAGATAGCGGTTCTGATGCTTGATCTGGTCATGCCGGAGATGGATGGCTTTGTGTATATGAAGTCTCATACCACAAAGGGTGGAGAGATATTAAACAGCATCAAAAATGTCTGGGATGAAGAATACGGAAAGGTCAGCTATGAGATCTGTCGGCACCACCATGAGAGGTATGACGGCAGAGGTTATCCGGATGGATTAAAGGGGGAGCAGATCCCACTCTCCGCTCAGATCGTGTCGATCGCAGATGTGTATGATGCGCTGGTCAATGAGCGTGTATATAAGAGTGCATTTTCCAAGGAAAAGGCTTTCCAGATGATCGTGACGGGGGAGTGCGGTGTCTTTTCACCGAAGCTTCTGGACTGTTTCTGGAATGCGCGCAGGGCTTGTGAGAGGCTGGCAGATGAGGCATAGACAGAGTCTTTCAGGCGTAGCTGGTGAAGCAGTACCCGTTCGAAGCATGAAAGCCACTTTTCAAAAGTGTAACTGTCGTGTTAAAAAATGGATGAGAGGAAGTACAAAAGAGATGAAAAAGGGAAAACAGAGTATTGCGACAAAAATGATCCTGATCATGACAGTGATGGGAATCATCACGATTCTCATGTGTGTGATGAATGCGGAAGCATTGACGGCGATCAGCGGCTATAATCAAACTCTGGAAGAGGGCATTCGCCAGATTGAGCAGGGAAATGAGTCGAAAGAGATCATGAACGAAATTGATTATGCACTGTCAAAGACGGAGATCAGAGTGAGCGGAACGTATTATTTTAACCTGATCCTGGTGGTATTGGCGATCATTAATACCGTGATTGCAATGATCGTTTCGATGCGAATGATCGTGAAACCGGCAAAAAAGGCAAGCTTAGAGCTGGATGAGATCGTGAAAGGCATCGAGGCACAGGAGGGAGACCTGACTGCCAGAGTCAGTGTGAGATCCAACGATGAGATCGGCAGTCTTGCTTCGGGGATCAATGCATTTATCTCTGTTTTACAGGATTATATGTCTACAATGAGAGCAAATGCGGACTCCATGATGGAGTCGGTAGATAAGGTCACAAGGGGAGTGGAGGATTCCAACCAGAGTGTATCCAATGTATCTGCGGCTTCCGAGGAGCTTGCTGCCAGCATAGAGGAGATTTCCGCTACTTTACAGCAGATCTCCGATGGAAGTGAGGACATTCTTGAAAAGGTAAAGCGCATGAGTACAGAGGCTGATTCGGGCGCCGGCACTGCATCAGATATCATGGAGCGCGCGATCCGGCTGCGGGAGCAGACGATCTCCAGCAAGCAGGAGACGACGGACGTTTTCCAGAGGATCGAGGCAGGATTGGAGCAGTCTGTGAATGACAGCCGGAGTGTGGAGCGGATCAATGTGCTGACCGGAGATATCTTAAGTATTGCCGGACAGACCAACCTGCTTGCGCTGAATGCATCCATTGAGGCGGCACGTGCGGGAGAAGCGGGACGGGGCTTTGCGGTTGTGGCAGATGAGATCCGTGTGCTTGCTGACAATTGTCGTGAGACCGCCAACAGTATTCAGGAGATCAGCCAGACAGTTGTCGGAGCGGTGGAGAATCTGACGATCAATGTGGATGAAATGCTGAAGTTCGTAAGCGGAAATATTATGAACGATTACGATACGTTTGTTGGTGTCGTAAATCAGTATCATGCGGATGCGGAACAGATGAACCGGATTTTATCGGGTTTTGCAGGAGAGGCAGGTGTGATGTCCGACACGATGCAGAATATGACCTCCGGTATCCATGATATTACGCTTACCATGGATGAGAGTGCCAACGCTGTCACGAGTGTCGCTACGGAAGCATCCGATCTGGTGACTGCGATCTCTGATATTCAGAGTGAGACAGACCATAACCGGAAAGTCTCTGCGGAAATGGATGAGCAGGTACAGCGTTTTAAGAAGCTATAAAACAGAAAATGATATGCAGGAGATGTATCGAAATCGGTACATCTCTTTTTTAGTTTCCCTTGCAAGCGGAAAGTAATTGTACTACAATATGAGTGATTATGAAATCTCTTCGGGAGGGACAAAATGGAGCATAAAAATCCGCTTTTGGCGGACAATCACGAGACACAAAAGTTTATTACGATCGGCGAGATCATGCTACGGTTGACACCGCCGAACTATGACAAGATCCGGATGGCGACGAATTTTGAGGCAAGCTATGGCGGCAGCGAAGCAAATATCGCGCTGGCGCTGGCAAATCTCGGTATTGACAGTACATTTTTTACGGTTGTACCGAACAATAGCCTTGGAAAGAGTGCAGTGCGCATGCTGCGCAGCAACGATGTCCACTGTACACCGGTAATCCTGACTACTCCGGAGCAGACACCGACGCACCGACTGGGCAGCTATTATCTGGAGACCGGTTATGGGATCCGTGCCAGCAAAGTGACCTATGACAGAAAGCATTCCGCCATGGCAGAATTTGATTTCGACACGGTGGATCTGAATGAACTGTTGGATGATTTTACATGGCTGCATCTGAGCGGTATTACGCCTGCCATCTCAAAAAGCTGTCGCAAGCTCATTTTAGACAGCCTTCGGATCGCGCGGGAAAAGGGTATGACGATCAGTTTTGACGGTAACTTCCGCAGCAAGATGTGGACGTGGGAGGAAGCGCGGGATTTCTGTACGCTGTGCCTGCCGTATATCGATGTGCTTTTTGGCATTGAGCCGTACCATCTGTGGAAGGATGAAAATGACCACACGAAGGGTGATGTGAAGGACGGCGTGCCGCTGCAGCCCAGCTATGAGCAGCAGGATGAGATCTTTCAGGCGTTTATTGAGCGATACCCGAATCTGAAATGTATCGCGCGCCATGTTCGCTACGCACACAGCGGCAGCGAGAACAGCCTGAAGGCATATATGTGGTATGAGGGGCACACGTTTGAGAGCAAGCTCTTTACATTTAATATTTTGGATCGTGTGGGCGGAGGCGACGCGTTTGCCAGTGGTCTGATCTACGCGATGATGAATGATTACAAACCGATGGATGTGGTAAATTTTGCGGTGGCAAGCAGTGTGATCAAGCATACGATCCGCGGGGACGGCAATATTACGGATGATGTATCCACGATCCGGAATCTGATGAATATGAATTATGATATCAAGCGGTAATATAATGAGTGCAAACGAGTCAACATGCTTGCATGATTGACGAGTGACAAATGATTGTCGTGACCGGTTTTGTCACGATAAAAGAGTGAGGGGGATTGAGACAAATGAAGAGACGGAAAAACAGTTGTCAGGTCATCTATGAGGCGATCAATGAGGCGGAGGAGGCTGTCACAAAGGTTCCTGTGAGTGGGGAAGCGCAGGCTGACGAAGCGTCTGTAAAAGAAGAATTACAGGGATTGATCGCAAATGAGGTACGGCTGTCAGAGGCATCGAAATCTCTGATGGATACGACCGGTACGCTGAGCAGCTTTGATGTGGGTATGACTTATATGTCCGGACAGCTGATGGACTGTGCGAGATCACTGTCAGAGGTCAGTGATTCGAATCTGGCGATCGTGGAAGAGACGACTGCAAGTCTGAACATGGTGGATGAAAATGCGAAGGCAACCGCCACAATGCTGGGAAACTTAAATGATGATGCACAGCTTCTGGCCACAAAGACGGAGGAGAGCCAGCAGCTTCTGAATAACGCGAAAAAGCTCAAGGACGAGCTGGTGGAGGACATGAAAGTCATGGCTGATGAGATGTCACAGCTCATGCGGCTGGTCAGCGAGGTCAATGAGATTGTGGACAAGGTACAGTCGATCGCGGGGCAGACAAATCTGCTGGCACTCAACGCTTCCATCGAGGCGGCACGAGCAGGCGAGCTGGGAAAGGGCTTTGCCGTTGTTGCAGACGAGGTGCGAAAGCTTGCGGATGACACAAATGAACAGCTGGTTGACATGCGCCAGTTTGTGAGCCAGATGAACAAGGCAACGGAGGAGAGCAAGGCGAGTCTGGAAAAATCCGTGGCTTCCGGAAACCGTATGGGTGAGATGATCGACGGTGCAACTGCCAGCGTACAGGCAAACACAAGCCGGCTGGCCAATATTGCTGAGGATGTGCAGGAGATGAATGCATCTGTCGGAGAGATCCGGGATGCGATCCACGAGATCAATGCGGCGATGGACGCTTCTACACAGGATGCGGAGCAGCTCGCGGGAATGACGGCAAATATCCGTGACGATGCAGAGAAGAGTGTCGACTACGCAAAACAGCTGGCAAAGATCGACGATGATCTGTCTGCGATCGTGGAAAAAATTTATATCGGGCTGGAGCAGAGCAGGCGCGCGCCAAAGAATGAGGAGATCATCGATATCCTCACAAAGGCAAAGACCGCGCATACGAACTGGCTTGCGCTGTTAAAGCAGATCGTGGAGGAAGGTCAGGCACAGCCGATTCAGGTGAATTCCAGAAAGTGTGTGTTTGGTCATTACTATTATGCATTGGCAGTGAAGCATCCACGGCTTTCTGAGCAGTGGAATCGGATCGGCACGCTGCATGGTACATTCCACACATTGGGGCAGACTGTGCTCGAACGGTTGAATCAGGATATGGAGTCCAGACAGGCATTATATGAGGAAGCGGTAGAGGTTTCCAAACAGCTGATGGATGCCATCGATGCCGTCATCGGAGAGATCTTGCGGATGGCGGAGGAAGGAGAGGCGGTTTTTGAAAAGAGCCTCTGGTAAAATGAACTAAAAGAGTCTGAAAAATATGGACAGAAATAGGAAAAAGAAATTAGCGATCAATGTAATATTATTTTTAGCCATCATGGTTTTTACCATGTGGTTTGTCTTTCGGGATGAGGGAGTGGAAGCGGTGCTGACCGCCATGAAGCAGATGTCTTTTGCACATCTGCTTCTGGCGATCGCGATCGCTTTGTTTTTCGTCAGTGCGGAGGGCGTCATGATCTGGTATCTTCTTCGTTCCATTGACGGAACGAGCAGTCTTTTTAGCTGTATCAGATGCTCCTTTATCGGATTTTTGTTTTCGGGAATCACGCCGTCGGCCACCGGAGGACAGCCGATGCAGCTCTACTATCTGAAAAGAGACGGAAATTCGTGGTCACTCAGTTCTGTGGCACTCATGACCGTGGCGCTCATGTACAAACTGGTGCTGGTGCTTTTTGGGGTGGGAATCCTGCTGTTCTGGCATGCGCCGCTTCGTGGATATCTCGGCACTGGCTATTACCGCCTGTTTTTGCTGGGTCTGACGTTGAACACACTGCTTGTCGTGGGACTTTTGATGGTGATGTTCACACCATCCGTGATCCGTCTGTTGAGCGGAAAAGCGGAATGGCTGGCAGTGAAGCTGCATCTGCTGAAAAAAGCGGGATCAAAACAAGCGAGGCTTGATCATTTCATGGATAATTATCAGAATGCACTGAGCTTTTTGAAAGAACACAAGGGAAAGATGTTTGTGGTGCTTCTGGGAACAGTTGTGCAGCGCGCGGCAGTGTTTGCGCTGACTTATGTGGTGTATCGCGGTATGGGAATGAGCGGGGTCGCGCTCACAACGATCATGTGGTTGCAGGCTGCGGTGTACATAGCTGTCGATATGCTGCCGATTCCGGGTGCGCAGGGCATTACGGAGGCAATGTACCGGCGTGCGTTTCTGAATATTTTTACGGCAGGCCATGTAACTGCATCCATGTGTATCAGCAGAGGCGTCAGCTTCTATTTGATGATATGCGTGGGACTGGTTGTGACATTATATGAGTTTTGCATAAAAAAATGAGACTGCGAAGCAGTCTCATTTTTTTATGTCTATTTAACATTTTTCCAGCGCCTGCGCGAGGTCTGCGATCAGATCCTCAATATCCTCCAGACCGACACTGATGCGGATCAGCTCGGCGGGAACACCGGCTTCTTTAAGCTGTTCGTCTGTCATCTGACGGTGTGTGGAGGAGGCAGGATTCAGGCAGCAGGTTCTGGCATCTGCCACATGTGTCTCGATGGCTGCCAGCTTCAGGTTTTTCATGAAAGTGCTGGCGGCTGCGCGGCCACCGGCAAGCCCGAAAGAGACAACGCCGCAACTGCCGTTCGGCAGATATTTTTCTGCCAGTGCGTGATACGGATCATCCGGCAGTCCGCAGTAGTTAACATAGGCTACCTTCGGATGATCGTGCAGAAATTCTGCGACAGCCTGACCGTTTTCACAGTGGCGTTTCATGCGCACATGCAGGCTTTCCAGACCTAAGTTCAAGAGAAACGCATTCTGGGGGCTCTGGATCGAACCGAGATCACGCATGAGCTGCGTGGTACACTTCGTGATAAAAGCGCCGGCATTGCCAAAACGCTCAGAGTAATTGACACCGTGATAGCTCTCGTCAGGAGTGGTCAGTCCGGGATACTTGTCCGCATGTGCCATCCAGTCAAAGTTACCGCTGTCTACGATCGCTCCGCCGACACCTGCACCGTGGCCATCCATGTATTTAGTGGTAGAGTGGGTGACGATATCTGCACCCCACTCGAAGGGACGGCAGCCCACCGGAGTTGCAAAAGTGTTGTCTACGATGAGCGGAACGCCATGCGCGTGAGCAACCTTTGCAAACAGTTCGATGTCAAGAACCGTCAGCGCCGGATTCGCGATGGTTTCACCGAACATTGCTTTGGTGTTCGGACGGAACGCGGCATTTAATTCTTCTTCAGTGGCAGTCGGTGAAACAAAGGTCACATCGATACCCATACGCTTCATTGTGACAGAGATGAGATTGAAAGTTCCACCGTAAATGCTGCTGCTGGATACGATATGATCACCGCACTCACAGATGTTGAACAGTGCAAAAAAGTTTGCAGCCTGTCCGCTGGAGGTCAGCATTGCTGCCGTACCGCCTTCCAACTCAGCAATCTTTGCAGCGACATAGTCGTTGGTGGGGTTTTGCAGACGGGTATAAAAATAACCTTCCGCCTCAAGATCAAACAGCTTACCCATATCCTCACTCGTGTCATACTTGAAGGTTGTGCTCTGCACAATGGGGATCTGACGGGGTTCACCGTTACCGGGCGTGTAGCCGCCCTGTACGCAAATAGTATTTGTTTTCATATGATGAAAGTCCTCCTGATTCTCCTATAGTTTACTAGGAATGATTCTATCACATATTCTAGCATTAGAGGTGGATTTTCACAACACTTTTGTGCTATGATATAGTTCAGAGCCAAATTTAGCTCTGAACTATATCATAGCACGAATGAATTGGGAGAAATTTATGAATCAGGAAAAAACACCTACCGTATATCTGGTAGACAGTGAAAATGTAAATGATGTTTGGATCAGGCTGGTAACAAATATGGAGGCACAGGACGAGATCCTTGTGTTCTATACAGAGAAAAGTCCGCATATGAGTTATGAGAAAGTGATCGAACTGACACAGCTTTCTGACCGCCCGATCCGGTGGATCAAATGCGTGGAGGGAAGTAATGCGCTGGATTTTCAGCTTGTGACAGAACTGGGTGCGCGTGTGGCAACAGAGCCGGGGCATACATTTGTTATTGTTTCCAACGATAATGGCTTTGACGCGGCAGTCAAATATTGGACACAGCGTGACAAAGATGTACGCCGTATGAAGAGTGCGGAGTGCAGACAGCTCAGCCGCAGGCATGCTGACAAGGCAGAGCCCGTCGCAGACCAGCTTGCGCCGGATGCTGCGCTCATGCAGGATGAGGAGGATACATCGGAGCAGATGTTTGCTTATCTGGCGGATGTGGAGCAGCTCAGCCGTTCCATCCAGATGTCGAAGCTTACGTTGTTTCATGATGCGTTTGTATGCATGTTTGATCAGGAGATCGGCGACGAGATCTATTATTATATGAAGGAGCATAAAGAGGAACTGGCAGGTCTGTCTGAGAACTATCTCCCCAAGCGCAAGGCACGTCTGAAAAATTATTTTCAGATGGCGTTGGCACATGCAGGCGGCGATACTTCAGGAACAGATGAGGTGATGGAGATCTACAATCACATCGATGAGCCAAAGAAAAATCTGCAGAAGCTGAATGTAGAGGCAGTCAAAAAATTTGGTCAGGAGCAGGGGAGCAGCTATTATAAGGTGCTGAAAAAGCATGTGAAGATCATGAGCAAGCTGTAGCGCTAAGCGGATTGCAGTCGTGGGGTAGTGGAGAAGGGACAAGGAACACCGGTGAATATGTTTGAAAATTTTTTAAAATTTAAAAAGCCTCTGGCGGTGTGCGTTGCGCTGCTCTGGCTCGTGGCGTTTGGCAGATGTTTCTTCATCGGACCGCTGGCACATAAGATCGCACCGTCTACGATCCATGTGGATGAGATCGACTGGACGGGCTGCACGCAGATCGATGAGGATACATGGGATTATACTTACAAACTCCCAACGCAGGTCGTGGCAGATGACATTGTCAGCATTGCGACCTACTGGGTGAGTGCCAGTGTTTATGTAGATGAAAATCGTATCTTTATTTTTGATGATACATATAAGGACAAGGGATCGAGCCGACATTGGATCAGGCTTCCGCTCTGGGCGGGCGGTCGTACACTGCACGTTGTTTACTCGGGAGAACAAAGCAGGGTAGAGATGTCTGCGGACGAAGATACATACTATGGGAATGCAGCATTGGTCTACCTTACTTTTGTAGCAGATAAGGCATATGCACTTGTGTTTGCAGTCTGTGTGTGTCTGATGCTGCTTTTGATCATTTATTTTTACCGGCTGATGCGCCGGCAGATGGATGACAGCATGAAACGCGGGATCTGGTGCCTTGCACTGTTCATGTTGACGACGGGTATCTGGATCATCTGTGATTCACAGATCCTGTTTACGATAACAAGAAATGTGGCGGCGAATACGGTTGCATCGTTCAGTGCATTGCTGCTTTTTCCGATGTTTCTGGTCATGTTCGTGAGCGAGATGACAGATCATAGGAGCAAGACGCTGGATATACTGCCTATTTTTTATCTGCTTGATTTTTTGTTTGTGATGGGCACACATGTGACACATCTGATCTCACTGGATCATTCGCTCATTACGCTGCATATGCTGATGGTGTTATCCATCGTAGTGATCATCATGTTTGGCATTCAGGATGTGCGAAAACATCATAACAAAGATATGAAAAAGATAATGGCGGGTTTTGCCGGAATGGCGTGCTGCGGAGTGGCGGCAATGGTGCTGTTTTATATCTCGCCGACGACGAATTATTCGATCCTGTACTGCGTGGGGCTGCTGATCTTTATCTTCTTTGTTGTCTGGGCAGCTTACGAACGTCTTTATCGTGTCATGGGTCACAATGCCAATGTGCTGGCATACCGGCGGTTGGCATACAAGGATGTGCTGACAGATCTTGGAAACCGGGCGGCTTTTATGAAAGAGCAGCAGGAGCTTCCTGCAGAAGCTTCGGTGGGGTTTGTTGTCATGGATATCAATAATCTCAAGCATACCAATGACTGCTTCGGACATCAGGCAGGTGACGAGTTGATCTGCAGTGCGGCAGACTGCATTTCGAAGGTGTTTAAAGGTAAAGGGAAGGCATACCGCATCGGTGGCGATGAGTTTGTTGTGATCGTGAAGGATGCTACAGAGGAATATCTGGAACAGCTTTTGAGAAGGCTGGAGGAGGCGCAGGAAGAAAAGCAGAAGGCGCTCGGAAAGCCATGGAAGCTGCAGATCGCACACGGCTATGCAGTACATAAGGAGGAGAGCAGTTACGAGGATCTGTTCCGGCTGGCGGATGACCGGATGTACGAGTGCAAGCGCCGGATGAAGGAAATGGAACAAAGTGCAGCAAGCGAAAAAATGTGATTGACAAACCCCTCCTACGGTTGTAGGAGGGGTTTTTTAGAAATGGGAGCGAAAAATATCGTAAAATTTCTCTTGCCATACTGGGGAAAATACTATACAATAGCAAAAGTGCTTTAATTGATTAAAGAAGTAAATCAAAGAAGTACAGAAATGACAGGAAGCATATGGAGAGTATGAAGATGAAGAACAAAAGACGTTACATAAATGTCGAGCACCTGCTCAGCTTTATCTGTTTTGCGCTGATCATCGGGTTGTGGTGTGTCTTAAGCTTTGGAGGGATGGTATCAGAACTGTTCCTGCCGTCACCGGTGGCGGTGGCAAAACGTATCGTGGAACTGTATAAGGACGGTTCCCTGTGGGCGAACTGTTTTGAATCGACTGCCCGCGTGGTTGTGGGATGGTTCTGGTCAGTAGTTGTGGCGTTGCCTTGCGGTATGCTGATGGCGAATTCCAGAAAGTTCAGTGCCTTTATCCAGCCGATCATTGAGTTTGCAAGGTATCTGCCGGTGGTGGCTCTGGTGCCGTTGACGCTGCTCTATCTCGGCATTGATGAGACGCAGAAATATACGATCATTTTCCTTGGTACCTTTTTTCAGCTGGTGCTGATGGTGTGTGATACGGTGTCCGGTGTGGACGCTAATCTGATCAACGCGGCAAAGACGCTTGGTGCAGGAAAATGGCAGGTCTATAAAGAAGTTATTTTTCCCGCGGCACTGCCGGGACTGATGGATGACTTCCGTCTGACGATCGGATGGGCGTGGACTTATCTGGTGGTGGCGGAGATGGTGGCGGCACAGAACGGTCTTGGTTACATGATCCTGCGTTCCCAGCGTTATCTTGCGACGGACACGATCTTTGCAGGATTGATCCTGATCGGACTCATCGGACTGATCACGGACTTTTTATTCCGTCTGCTGACACGCATTGTAGCACCGTGGCATGAGCGGCTGACAGATAAGTAGAAGGGCGATAAAAATGGAACAGTACAGATTACAGGCGATAGACCTGACAAAAGTATATGAGGATGGAAAAAAAGGACTGGTGACCGCGATCGACCGTGTGAACCTTGAAGTGAAGGACGGAGAATTTGTCATGATCGTCGGCCCTTCCGGATGCGGAAAGACGACACTGATCAATATTCTGGGTGGACTCAATACAGCGACTTCCGGAGAGGTACTTTTGGACGGAAAGCCGGTACAGGGACCGGGCGCAGACCGTGGCATGGTATTTCAGGGGTACAGTCTCTTTCCGTGGCTTACCGTACAAAAAAACGTGGAATTTGGTCTGAAAATGAAAAAGATGCCGAAAGCACAGCGTGCCGAACAGGCAAAGAAATTTATCGATCTGGTTGGTCTGACCGGATTTGAGAACGCACTGCCGAAGCAGTTGTCCGGCGGCATGAAACAGCGTGTGGCGATCGCCCGCACACTTGCTAACGAGCCGGAGATCCTTTTGATGGATGAGCCCTTCGGAGCACTGGACGCACAGACGAGAGTTGTCATGCAGGAGCTTTTGGCGGACATCAGTAAAAAGACGAAAACGACCATTTTATTTATCACCCATGACATTGACGAGGCAGTGCTGCTGGGCGACCGCATTTATGTCATGAGCCGCAGACCGGGTACGATCCGAGAGGTATTGGATGTCAACATTCCCGGTGTGCGCAGCCACGAGAGTCTGGTGTTGCCGGAATTTCTGGCGACAAAGAAGAAGATCATGGACATGCTTTGGCAGGAGAGTATGGACGCGGCGATGGATCAGTGATCAATTTGTATTTTAAGAAGCATACGATTTTCGCGCTGCATCTGGCGTGCGAAAGCTCGAAAATCGCATTGCTTCTCGATAATAAATGAATGATACATAGAAAAGAGGAGAAACTTATGAAAAAGAAATTATCATTATTATTAGCAGCACTTTTAGTTGCCGGTACAGTGTTTACCGGCTGCGGCAGCAAGAAGGCGGAGGCAGACGCGGACGGTCTGACTGAGGTGACGATGGCATTCTGCACATTTACCGGTTATTCACCGATGTTTATCGCACAGGAGCAGGGCTATTTCGAGGATGCAGGTATTAAGATGGACATTCAGGTCATCGAGGATGAGTCCACCTACGCAAGTCTGATCACAAAGGGCGATGTACAGTTTTTGGCGACCGCACAGGACCCGAATATCAAGATGTTCGCAAACGGTGCAACAAGTAAGTATGTACTCACGATGGATCAGTCATTTGGTGCGGACGGCCTGGTGGCAACCGCAGATATCAAGACATTGGATGATCTGAAAGGAAAATCCGTTGCACTTGATAAATCTGCATCTTCCTATTATTTCTTCCTGAAGGCACTGGAGGCCGGATCTTCCCTGACAGAGGACGATATCGATGTGCAGGATATGGGAGATACGACGGAGGCAGGTGTAGCCTTTATCGGCGGACAGGTGGATGCGGCGATCATGTGGGAGCCGGAGTTATCTGATGCATTGACAGAAGTGGCAGGAGCGCATACAATTGTAACGAGCGCGGACTATCCCGATGCGATCTCCGACAGTCTGGTCGTCAATGCAAAGTTTGCCGAGGAGCATCCCGAGATCGTGGATGCAGTTGCAGAAGCATGGTACAAGGCAGTTGATTTTTATAACTCAAATGCGGAAGAAGCCTATAAAAATATGGCGAGCGGTTTTGAGGAGGTCACGGCGGAGGATATCGAGAGTGACGCTGCAGGCTTGCACTTTTTAGGAAAGGAAGAAAATGAGGCGCTGCTCGTTGAGGGATCAGAGGGCAACATTTTTGATCTGTGCAAGGAGATGGCAGACTTTTGGATGAGTAAAGGCGAGTGCAAGACGGATGAATTAGATGATTACTTTACTCTGGTAAAATAGTGACAGACCCTGTATATATTGCAATTGATCTGAAATCTTTTTATGCATCGGTAGAATGCATGGAACGTAAGCTGGATCCGATGACGGCCAATCTGGTCGTCGCGGATGAGAGCCGTACGAATAAAACGATCTGTTTAGCCGTGTCACCTTCCCTGAAATCCTATGGCATTCCGGGAAGGGCGCGGCTTTTTGAAGTCGTGGAGCGGGTGCGGGAACTCAATGCAACGCGTCCGCCCGAGGATCAGATCACGTATGTCACGGCTACTCCGCGTATGGCGCTTTACCTGAAATACAGTGCTCGTATATATGAGGTTTATCTGAAATATATTGCGCCGGAAGACATCCATGTGTATTCTATTGATGAGATCATGTTTGATGCGACACATTATCTGGGTACTTATCAGATGACACCGGAACAGCTGGCGTCAAAAATGATCATGGATGTGTATCGTACAGTGGGAATCCCTGCGGCGGCGGGCATCGGAACGAATCTGTATCTGTGTAAAGTCGCGATGGATATCATGGCAAAACATGCCGAGCCGGATGAGAACGGTGTGCGCATTGCGAGACTGGATGAGATGAGCTACCGGAGACAGTTGTGGACCCATGAACCGATCACGGATTTCTGGCGAGTTGGGCGCGGATATGCAAAAAAGCTGGCGGCCCACGGACTTTATACGATGGGTGATGTGGCGCGCTGCTCCCTGGGAGGGCCGGAGGACTTTCACAACGAGGAATTGCTGTATCGTCTCTTCGGCGTTAATGCGGAGCTGCTGATCGATCATGCATGGGGCTATGAGCCGTGCACGATGGAGGCCATCAAAGCCTACAAGCCCGAAAACAACAGTATCGTCTCCGGACAGGTGCTGCGCTGTCCCTACGAGTACGAGCAGGCGGAGCTGGTCGCCCGCGAGATGGCGGATCTGCTGGCACTGGATCTGGTGGAAAAGCGGCTGGTGACGGATCAGATCGTACTTACTGTGGGATATGATATTGACAATCTGACTGACCCGGAGCGAAAAAAGCGTTACAAGGGACCTGTGACGACGGATCATTATGGCCGAGCGGTGCCAAAACATGCCCACGGCACGACGAACCTGAAGCAGAAGACATCCTCAACAATGCTCATCACAGATGCAACGATGGAACTTTTCTCACGCATCGTGGACCATAATCTGCTGATACGCAGGATCAGTCTGTGCGCGAATCATGTAGTGAGTGAATCAGAAGCTGCACGGGAGGAACGTTACGAGCAGCTCTCCCTTTTTGCGGAAGAAACACAGGAGGAGAAGACCGATGAGGAAAAACTGGAGCGGGAGCGCAAGCTCCAGCAGGCGATGATCGATGTAAAAAATCGCTATGGGAAAAATGCGATGGTAAAGGGCATGAATTTACAGGAAGGTGCCACCACAATGGAGCGCAACCGGCAGATCGGAGGACACAAGGCATGAGTGAGCGTACAGATACACATCGTTACGATGATATCATCGATCTGCCGCATCATGTGTCAAAGACACATCCCCAGATGCCGCTTTCGGACCGGGCTGCACAGTTTGCACCCTTTGCGGCGCTGACCGGACATGCGGACGCCATCCGGCAGACAGAGCGCGTAGTGAGAGATCGTGTGGAGCATGAGACAGAGGTCGAGGCAGAGCCGGAGTACTGGTTTTGCGAAGATATAGAATCGCTTGGAGGATATGAGCATGAATAAAGACAATATCGTATTGATCGGAATGCCGGGTGTCGGAAAGAGCACTGTGGGCGTGGTACTGGCAAAAAATATGGGATATTCTTTTGTGGACAGTGACCTGCTGATCCAGGAGCAGGAGGGAAAGCTGTTGCACGAGATTATTGCGGAGCGCGGTCTGGACGGTTTTAATGAGGTGGAAGATCAGGTGAATGCTTCTATCAGTATCAACCGTGCGATCATCGCTACCGGAGGCAGTGTGGTCTACGGTGAGCAGGCGATGGAACATTTAAAGAAGATTGGAACAGTGGTATATCTGTCTTTGCCCTATGAGGAACTGTCAGAGCGCCTCGGAGATCTGAAAGAACGGGGTGTGTCTATCCGCGCGGGACAGACGCTGGCAGATCTGATGCAGGAGCGGACACCGCTGTATGAAAAATATGCGGATGTCACCATCGACTGTGAGGGCAGGCAGATCCGGGAGATCGTGCAAATGATAAAAGATGCGGTACAGAAAAATAAGAAACTGGAACGAAACCTGATCGATCTGATCAAGGAAGAACAGGCAAAGCTGGGTTACCGGAAAGAAGAAGTGCGCCTGTATTATCCGCTGCAGTCGCTGCAGCATTTTTATGACTGTAGCGACAGTGCGGAAGCGATGCAAAGGAGACTTGCGGATTTTCCGGCAACAGTCACGGATACGTTGGGAGCGGTAGAGGTTTCCCACAAGGGAGAACGCTTCTGTTTTGTGATACCGGAGGCCGGAACGGAGTATGTGCATACACAGATGAAGGAAAATGAATTTATCCGTCAGCTTGTGGAACTGGTGGGCAGTCACGGTACGACCATGGAGCAGATCAAAGCGCTGTTTGAGGCACAGAACAAGCAGTGTGTCATTACGGATATGGACAGTGATGAGTTTGATGTGCTCATGCGCTTCACCGAGGGGGATGATCCTTATTATTACTGTTTTAAGGATGAGGGCTGCCATATCATTTACCATCGGTTTTTGCCTGAGGATTATGCGGATTTCGGATTTGAAAAAAGTGAGCGTTGATCGCTCACTTTTTTGTTGCATTGTGCTATTTTGCTGCTTCTTCCTTATTCCAGTATCCATGTTTATAAAACAACAATGATAGAACTGTTGCGGTGCTCCAGCCGATCGGCCATGCACACCAGATGCCTGTGACACCAAGAGCACTGCGGGAAAAGACGAATGCCAGTACAACGCGCAGGATCAGGTCTGTAAAGGTAGCAATCATAAATTTTGTCATGGCACCTGCACCCCGCAGGATGCCATCACCCACGAGTTTTGCGGATACTACAAAATAGAACGGTGAGAGGATACACAAAAACTGCATGCCCGTGTGTAGCGCATCCGTGGAGCTGCTGTCCATGAACAGGAGAAGCAGATATTTCCCGGCCAGGAGATAGAGCAGAACGATCGGGACGCACAGTGTCCAGACCAGTCGGAGTCCGGCTGAAAAACCCTCGCGGATACGGGGGTATTTTTTTGCGCCGATATTTTGGGCCGCATAGTTTGATACGCCGTTTCCAAGGGTTGTAAAGGAGGTGATCACAAGGTTGTTGAGCTTAACAGCGGCTGCGTAACCCGCCACGACACTTGTGCCGAAACCATTGATCACGCTCTGGATAAAGATATTTCCAATGGAGATAAAGCTCTGTTGAAGGATGCTGGGCACTGCAATCTTTGCCAGTCGTTTCAGCATCGAAAGAGAAAAGACCCGCGAGGTTTCAGCAGAGCGGATCGCTGCGATCCGCCGCAGTACCAGTAGGAGGGAGAGTACGCAGCTTACTCCCTGACAGAGAAAGGTCGCCCATGCCACGCCTGCGATGCCCATATCAAAGGCAGTCACAAACAGGATGTCCACCGCAATGTTTGCTGTGGAGGAGATTGCCAGAAAAATGAAGGGTGTACGGGAATCTCCGAGGGCGGAGAAAATTCCTGTCGCAATATTGTAAAAGAACAGGAATGGCAGTCCTAAAATATAAATGTTCAGGTAGAGCATGGAATCGGAAAGAATCTCCGACGGGGTATGGATCGCTGTCAGAAGTGTCCGGCAGCCGATAAAGCCGAACAGCATGAGGAACGCACACAAAACGCCGCTGGCGATGAGTGTGGTGTAGACTGCAGTTTTCATGCTGGTGAAATCCTTTGCCCCGAAAAATTGTGAGACGACCACAGAGCAGCCAATGTTGCAACCGAAGGCAAATGCGATAAATATGAGTGTTACCTCATAACTGTTGCCGACGGCGGCGAGCGCCTGTTCGCCTACAAATTTTCCCGCTACCAGACTGTCCGCAATGTTGTAGAGCTGTTGGAAGATAATGCTGCCGAACATGGGCAGACAGAATGCCCACAGTACTTTTCTCGGATTGCCGACTGTAAGATCTTTATTCATAAAAAACGCCTCTTTTCGAAAAATCTTGGAATTTTTTGCCGAATGTAATATAATCCTTTCAGAAAAATTTGTCAAACAATGGAGTGATGAACGATGAGTAATGGAAAAAATAATAAAAAGATAGCAGTTGTGGGGATCGGCGGAGTCGGCGGATTTCTGGCAGGTGCGATCGGAAGTGTATATGAGGAGCAGCTGACGCTGGTTGCCAGAGGAAATCGCCTTGCATCATTGAAGGAGAGAGGGCTTGTCCTGCACAGTGATCTGCGGGGGGAGATCTGCGTGCATCCTCATGCAGTTGTGACGGCGCAGGAGCTGGAAGAACAGGATCTGATATTCCTTTGTGTGAAAAATTATTCGCTGGAGGAGGCGTGCGGGCAGATCCGGCACGCGGTCGGGAAAAACACGGTGGTGATCCCCGTGATGAACGGCGTTGATCCGGGAGAGCGGGCGCGGGCAGCGCTCGGACAGGGAATCGTGGTGGATTCGTTGATCTATATCGTGGCATTTATCGGGGCTGGCGGTGAAATCGTTCATCAGGGAGATTTTGCGAGAATGCGCATCGGTATCAGGAATGCGGATGCGCACGAGCGACAGGCAGTAGCGCAGGTTTCTGAAATATTGACGGATGCGGGTGTGGAGCATCTGGTAGCTGATGATATTGAACTTGAGATCTGGCGCAAATATATTTTGAACTGTGCCTACAACGTGGCAACGGCTGCTTATGACAACAATATCGGTCAGCTGCGTGCTGATCCGGTCAAGGCGAAGGAGTTTGAGAATCTGGTCACAGAGGCGTATGAGGTAGCAATGGCAAAGGGCGTTGCGGTAAAACCTGAACACAAAATGGAGTTTTTTGATCGCTTTCGTCATGTATACCGGGATGATGCTACCAGCTCGCTGCAGCGTGATATCAATGCCGGAAAACAGGCGGAGATTGAAACTTTCAGCGGATATCTGGTGCGTGAGGCAGCGCGCCTGGGCATGGATGCTCCGGTGTCGAAAAAAATGTATGATCTGCTGAAACAGCGGGCTCAAAAAAAGGAAGTTTACGATCGGTTTTGACTTGTACATAAAGTGCGGTTGTGCTATGATCTGAAAAGAAATGATAACTGCGCGAAAATGCGGGCAGATAAAGATTTATCTAACAGGAGGATGTTGTAATGAAGATCGCTTTGATCAACGAAAACAGTCAGGCTGCAAAAAATGCAGTCATCTTAAATGCATTGAAAAAGGTTGTAGAGCCGATGGGACATGAGGTATTTAACTATGGTATGTATACCGCAGAAGACGAAGAACAGCTCACTTATGTGCAGGTTGGAATTCTGGCAGCCGTTTTGTTAAATTCCGGCGCTGCGGATTATGTGATCACCGGATGCGGAACCGGCGAGGGTGCCATGCTGGCATGCAATTCTTTCCCCGGTGTGATCTGCGGACATGTAGAAGATGCGCTGGATGCATACACCTTTGCACAGATCAATGACGGAAACGCCATTGCAATCCCGTTTGCAAAAGGCTTTGGATGGGGCGGAGACCTCAATCTGGAATACATATTTGAAAAGCTTTACTGTGAGGAGAGCGGACAGGGTTATCCGAGAGAGCGTGCGGTACCCGAGCAGCGCAACAAGAAGATCTTAGATGAGGTCAAGAAGGTAACTTACCGTGACCTTTGTGATATCTTAAAGGAGCTGGATCAGGATCTGGTGAAAGGCGCACTGGGCGGAGCACAGTTCAAAGAGCTGTTTTACGCAAATTGCAAATGCGATAAGATCCGTGCGGCTGTGGAGGAAATTGTCGGAAAGTAATTGTCTGTCGGAGTGCCTGTTGGTAAAATGAATATGATCGACCGGGCAATAGTGATCAGGCAGGGCGGGGATTATCCCCGCCTTTTTCTGTTGCAGAAATACCAGTAAATGTTATAATATCTTTATATAATCTTTATCTATGTTTTTTGCAGTATAAATACAGGAGGATGTTTTCAGTCATGAAGATCATTATTGCAGGAGACGGAAAAGTAGGCTCGATGCTTACCAGACAGCTGTCTGCCGAAGGGTATGATATTACGTTGATCGATGCAAATCCGAAAGTGCTCGAATCTACGGAGGAGATGTATGACATCATGGCGGTGCAGGGAAACTGTGCCACGATGGAGGTACTGGAACAGGCGGGAGTGCGGGATTCAGATCTGCTTATCGCAGCGACCAGTGCGGATGAGATCAATTTGTTGTGCTGTCTGACTGCCCACAGCATGAATAAGAAACTACATACGATTGCGCGTATCCGCAATCCGGAATACACGGATCAGATCATGAAAATGCGTGACACTTTTCCATTGTCAATGACGATCAATCCGGAAAAGCAGGCCGCGATCGAGATCGAGCGGCTGCTTAAATATCCGGGATTTTTAAAACGTGATACCTTTGCCAAGGGCAGAGTGGAGATTGTGGAACTGCGTGTGGATGCAGGCAGTCCGCTGTGTGATCATTCGCTGGCGGATCTGGATTCAGTTGTTGGATGTAAGGTGCTTGTCTGTGCTGTTCTGCGTGACGGATCGGCAGTCGCGCCTGACGGTAATTATACATTGCTGGCCGGCGACCGTATTTTTGTGACGGCGCCCACCGACACGCTGCAAACATTGCTGAAAAATCTGAATATCATTACACATAAAGTAAAACGCGTCATGCTCTGCGGTGGTGGGCGTCTCAGTTATTATCTGGCGAAGCAGTTGGAGAAAAGCGGTATTTCCGTTCGTCTGATCGAGCAGGACTACGATCGCTGTGTACATCTTGCAAATCTTCTGCCGGGAGTTACGGTCATCCACGGAGATGCCAGTGATGAGAGACTGTTGGAGAGCGAGGGCATGGAAGACTGTGATGCACTGGTGACAATGACCGGACTGGATGAGCTGAACATGGTCATCTCCCTGCAGGGTACGATCCGGCATGTGCCGCAGGTCATCACCAAGCTGGGACGAGTGGACAATTCGCATATTCTGGACCGCCTGCCGATCGGCAGTACGATCAGCCCTAAGCAGCTGTGTTGTAATACGATCGTGCGTTATGTCCGCGCACTGCGCAATCAGACCGGAGCAGCGCAGACGGTACATACGATCGCAGACGGACATGCAGAAGCGCTGGAGTTTCGGGTAGATGAGGGCACAAAGCATATTGGAGAACCTTTAAAACAGCTGCATTTAAAGAAAAATGTGCTGCTTGTCTGCATCACGCACAAGGGGAATCAGGAGATTCCCGGCGGAGAATCCTTTTATGAGAAGGGTGACACGGTCATCATTGTCACGAGCGGGGATGTAGTGATCTATCAATTAAATGATATTTTTGAGGCATAGAGCAATGAACAATAAGATGATCGCTAAATTTATCGGAAAAATTTTGATGGTGGAGGCGGCATTCATGCTGCCTGCGTATGCCATCAGTCTTTATAAGCATGAGGAGATTGCCGCCCGGGCGTTTCTTGTTACGATCCTTCTCACGATGCTGGCGGGCGGTATTCTGGTCACCGCCACGCGAGGCGCAAAAAAAGGATTTCATGCGAAGGAAGGAATGGTCTGTGTCGGCATCAGCTGGATCGTGCTGGGATTATTCGGTGCATTGCCCTTTTTTCTGTCCGGTGCGATCCCGCATTATGTAGATGCGCTTTTTGAGATCGTATCCGGTTTTACGACTACCGGAGCATCCATCCTGCCCGAGGTAGAGTCACTTTCGATGAGTCTGCTCTACTGGCGCAGCTTCAGCCACTGGCTGGGCGGCATGGGTGTGCTGGTATTTCTGCTGGCGGTTTCATCAGGAGACGAGCGAAGCAAGGGCTTTACCATGCATATCCTGCGGGCGGAGAGCCCGGGACCGAAAGTCGGAAAGCTTGTGCCGCGTATGAAACAGACGGCAGAGATCCTGTATATTCTCTACATGATCCTGACGGTGTTAAATATCATATTCCTGCTCGCCGGAGGAATGCCTCTGTTCGATTCGATCTGCACGGCCTTTGGTACTGCCGGAACCGGTGGATTCGGTATTAAAAATGATAGCATCGCCGGTTACAGTCCCTATCTGCAAAATGTGTGTACGGTGTTCATGCTCCTGTTCGGTGTTAATTTCAGCTGCTACTATATGCTGATGCTGCGTCAGGTAAAGAGTGTATTCAAGGATGAAGAACTGCGCATGTATGTGGGCGTGGTGCTCGGAAGTATCGTGCTGATCGTCCTGAACCTGCGGGGATACTATGCAACGATCGGCGAAACGATCCGGCATGTGGCATTTCAGGTGGCGAGTATTGTGACAACGACCGGTTTTGCCACAACGGATTTTGATCTGTGGCCGACATTTTCCAAGACGATCCTGTTATGCCTGATGCTGGTCGGGGCCTGTGCAGGCAGTACCGGCGGCGGCTTTAAATGCGGGCGTGCGCTGCTCGTGTTCAAGGGACTCCGCAGAAGCGTCCGCCAGATCGTACACCCGGGAAAGGTGGAAGTCGTCCGTGTCAATGGGCGCGCCATCGAGGAGAAGGTGTTGGAGAACGCAAATGCATATCTGGCAGCTTATGCGCTCATCATTGTGGCGAGCTTTCTTTTGATCTCGGTGGATGGATATTCTGTTACGACAAATCTGTCTGCGGTGCTGGCTTGCTTTAACAATATCGGACCCGGATTGGAAATGGTGGGGCCGACGTGCAATTACAGTGCGTTCAGCGTTTTTTCCAAGCTGGTTCTGATCATGGATATGCTCGCGGGACGACTGGAAATCTTTCCTATATTGATCCTGTTTTCACGTACAACCTGGGGAAAAAGGTAAAATATTGTTAAAAAGATAACAATGTATTGAATTAAAGACAAAAAAGCAGTAGAAAAATAGCGAAAACTACGGTATGATAACCGTGACAATAATGATAAACGGGAGGATAAATGAAGATGTATGCAGACGAGAATGTCATCAAGATCAAGCATGAGGTGTTGTATGAGGTAGCAAAGCATGCGTTCGCAGGAGATTTAGAGGAGGCCAGAGATCACATTCCGATGGATCTGATCCCCGGACCTACGCCTCAGTTCCGCTGCTGTGTGTATAAGGAGCGTGAGATCATCCGCCAGCGTATTCGCCTTGCAGAGGGAAAAGCACCCGGTATGGAGGATACCGGAAATGTTATTCAGGTCATCAGTTCCGCGTGTGAGGACTGCCCGATCTCCAGCTATGTAGTAACGGACAACTGCCAGAACTGTATCGGTAAGGCATGTATCAACGCCTGCAACTTCGGTGCGATCTCTGCCGGAGAGCACCGTTCTCACATTGATGCAAATAAATGTAAAGAGTGCGGAAAATGTGCAAAGGTATGTCCCTACGGCGCGATCGCGCATTTGAAGCGTCCGTGCAAGTTTAAATGTCCGGTGAATGCCATCACATATAACGAGCTTGGCATTTCCGTTATTGATGAGAAGAAATGTATTCGCTGCGGTCAGTGTATCCACAGCTGTCCGTTTGGAGCCATCGGATCCAAGGCATATATTGTTGATGTCATCCGCGCGTTGAATGAGGGCAA
Organism: uncultured bacterium; assembly: GCA_945828315.1. Taxonomy (GTDB): domain Bacteria; phylum Bacillota; class Clostridia; order Lachnospirales; family Lachnospiraceae; genus W0P33-017. The sequence continues at coordinate 23,999 of CALZQA010000016.1, forward strand.
AGAGGTCTATGCGATCATTGCACCCGCAACAGAAGGCCAGTTTGGTGAGGGTATCACCATGCAGAGCTTCCGCGAGGCGGTGAAAAAGATCGGCTTTAAGGACCTGATCGAGGCAGGTCTCGGCGGAGATATGACAACTGCCAGTGAGGCAGAGGAGTGGCTGGAAGCATACAGAAACGGCGAGAAGAAGACCACCAGCTGCTGTCCCGGATTTGTAAATATGATCCGCAGACACTATCCGGAACTGGCTGATAAGATTTCAACTACTGTATCACCGATGTGTGCGGTTTCTCGTCTGATCAAATCACAGCATCCGGATGCAGTGACCGTATTTATCGGACCCTGCGTGGCAAAGAAATCAGAAGTTGTAGATCAGAAGATCGACGGAAATGCAGATTTTGTGCTGACATACAGTGAGCTGCGCGCGATCCTGCGTGCGAAAGAGGTAAAACTTGAGCCGAAGGCAAATACTTACCAGGAGGCTTCCGTTTATGGAAAACGCTACGGAAATGCCGGCGGTGTGACCGCTTCTGTTTTGCAGTATATGAAAGAGACAAATCAGGAGTGTGATGCAAAGGTATGTACTGTCAACGGTGCGGCTGACTGCAAGAAGGCGCTGTTGCTCATGAAGGTTGGCAAACTGCCGGAGGACTTCATCGAGGGTATGGCATGCGAGGGCGGCTGTGTCGGCGGACCGAGCCGGTTTGAAGAGATCGCTTCCGCAAAGAAGAATCGTGATGAGCTGCTGTCACAGGCAGATGACCGCACGATCACAGGTAACCTGAAAAATTATCCGATGGATGCCTTCTCTATGCATCGTGACCACGCATAAAATAGAAGATAACGTATCGTTGCAGAACGTTTACGGAAAAAATCTGAGATTCCCGGCTTTGGTGTAGCCGGGATTCTCTTTGTGTTATTTAGGACGAGAGGAAACTATCATGAAAATAATCATCATACGACATGGCGATCCCGATTATGAGCATGATTCCCTGACCCCCAAGGGATGGCGGGAGGTGGAATATTTATCTGAGTGGATCTCGCGCATGGATGTCACAAAGGTGTATGTTTCACCACTGGGACGCGCGAAGGACACGGCGGCAGCTACTTTGAAAAAACTGCATCAGACAGCGACGGAATGTGAGTGGCTGCGGGAGTTCGATGCGCCGATTCATCGCCCGGATGTGACGGATCGCAAGATGATCACCTGGGACTGGCTGCCGCAGGATTGGACCAAGGAGCATCTTTTTTATGATCATGAGCGGTGGGCAGACCATCCGATCATGGCAGAGAGCAATGTGAAAGCACAATATGAATGGGTCATTGGGAACTTTGATGCACTGCTGGCATCACACGGATATGTGCGTGAGCAGCACTATTACCGCGCAGAGCGGGCAAATAAGGATACGCTGGTTTTTTTCTGTCATTTTGGATTGGAGTGTGTGCTTTTAAGCCGCCTTTTGGACATCTCACCTATGGTACTCTGGCATCATGCGTGCGCTGCGCCCAGCTCTGTGACGACGCTTGTTACGGAAGAACGCCGGGAAGGGATCGCACTGTTTCGCATGACCGGATTCGGAGATATCTCTCATTTGAATGCAAATGGTGAAGAACCGTCTTTTCAGGCGCGTTTCTGTGAGACATTTGATGATGAGACGCAGAGGCATGATTAAGCAGGAAGCTGACGGGATGTATGTACGATCGTGTACGCGGGAAGAATTTGATCGTTGGAGGAAACGTGTATGTTGACACAATTTTCGAGAACAGAATTATTGCTGGGAAAGGACGCGATGGATCGTCTGGCAGGTGCCAGAGTAGCGGTGTTTGGCATCGGTGGTGTCGGTGGATATGTCTGTGAGGCACTGGTGCGAAGCGGTGTAGGTGCCTTTGACCTGATCGATGATGACAAGGTCTGCCTGACAAATCTCAACCGGCAGATCATCGCCACGAGAAAGACAGTGGGGAAATATAAGACAGAAGTGATGAAGGAGCGGATCCTGGATATCAATCCTGATGCGGATGTGCGGATCCACAACTGCTTCTTTCTGCCGGAAAATGCGGATGAATTCCCCTTTGAAGAATATGACTATGTGGTGGATGCAGTGGATACGGTGACGGCGAAGATCGCGCTGGTCATGAAAGCACAGGAGACCGGTGTACCGATCATCAGCAGCATGGGAGCAGGAAATAAGCTGGACGGCAGTCAGTTTCGGGTGGCGGATATTTATAAGACAAAGGTCTGTCCGCTGGCAAAGGTCATGCGCAGGGAATTAAAAAAGCGCGGGGTGAAAAAACTGAAGGTCGTCTATTCTGAAGAACAGCCCACCAGACCGGTGGAAGATATGGCCAACAGCTGCCGGACAAACTGCATCTGTCCGCCCGGAGCACAGCACAAGTGCACGGAGCGGCGTGACATTCCGGGAAGTGTCGCATTTGTTCCGTCTGTGGCGGGGCTGATCATCGCCGGGGAAGTTGTGAAGGATCTGTGTAAAAATACGAATGGTGCAGATGGTCAGCACAGCTGCTGATATGTGAAACCTTATTGTCAGAAACAAGGCAGGTAAAGATGAATATTACGATCAATCAATTAAAAGATTTAAATAAAAGCGATTACCAGATCATCGACATCCGTGACGAGATCGAGATTTCTCACGGAGCCATCCCGGGCGCGGTGGCGCTGCGGCCGGAGGAGATTGAGTCAAGTGAAAAAGCAGACCGCTCCAAAAAGCTTGTGATCTGCTGCAGCAGAGGCAAAAACAGTGTGGAAGTGGCGGAAAACCTGAGAGAAAAAGGGTATGACGCATGCAGTCTCGAGGGCGGATATGCGGCGTGGCTTCTGGATTATTTTCAGGAACAGGAGCAGAGCGAAGATGAAGAGTTCGCAAAAAATGTGGAGCTGAGTCTGCGGAAGAAGTTCAAGAAAAAGATCTGGTCAAAATTCACAAAGGCGATCAACACTTATGAGCTGGTCAAGCCGGGTGATCGGATCGCAGTGTGCATTTCCGGCGGAAAAGATTCCATGCTCATGGCAAAATGCTTTCAGGAATTGAAGCTGCACAATAAATTTGATTTTGAAGTGAAGTTTCTTGTGATGGATCCGGGTTACAGTCCGGCAAACCGCCGGGTGATCGAGGAAAATGCGAGAAGGCTCCACATCCCGATCACGATCTTTGAGTCCGACATTTTTGAGAGTGTCTACAATATTGAGAAAAATCCCTGCTATCTGTGTGCCAGAATGCGCAGAGGACATCTGTACCATTATGCACAGGAGCTTGGCTGCAACAAGATCGCGCTGGGTCATCACTACGATGATGTGATCGAGACGATCCTGATGGGCATGCTTTACGGTGCGCAGATCCAGTCCATGATGCCGAAGCTGCACAGTACTAATTTCGAGGGAATGGAACTGATCCGCCCACTGTATCTGGTAAGGGAGGACGATATCAAAGCATGGCGGGACTACAACGGACTTCGTTTTATCCAGTGCGCCTGCAAGTTCACGGACACATGCACGACCTGTAATAATGAGGAAAACCGTTCCAAGCGGATGGAGATCAAGGAGCTGATCCGGACGCTGAAAGAGGTCAATCCTTATGTGGAGGGTAATATTTTTAAGAGTGTGGAAAATGTAAATCTGGACACGATGATCTGCTATAAAACAGGCGGAGAAAAGCATCATTTTTTGGAGACTTATGATAATATGGAATAGAGTTATCTCTGCCCGACCTTCACTTGCAGTGGAAGCTCGGGCAGTATTTATTTTGCATGTTATAGGATAAAACTATGACAGGCTCTAGAAAATTGAAATTATACAAATGCTACATTTAGGGTTATAGTAAAGAAAAATGTAATCGAATGAGGTGATATACTATGGACGAAAAACGCGAACGGAACCTTGATTTTGACAAAATTGTCGATCGGAAAAACACCGGTTGTCTGAAATATGATTTTGCAAAGCAGCGCGGAATGCCGGAGGATGTGCTGCCTTTGTGGGTGGCGGATATGGATTTTGAGACGTCGTCTTATATACAGGATGCGCTCACTGAGCGGATCAAACACGGAATCTTTGGATACAGTGAGCCCACAGATTCCTACTTTGAGAGTGTCAGTGGATGGATGCGTGAACGGCATCACTGGGAGGTAAAACGGCAGTGGCTGGTCAACACACCGGGTGTTGTATTTGCGCTGGCAACAGCGGTCAAGGCATACACAGAGCCGGGAGATGCAGTGTTGATCCAGCAACCGGTCTACTATCCGTTTTCAGAGGTCATCAAGGATGCCGGCAGACGCGTCGTGAGCAATACGCTGTATCTGGGTGACGACAACCGCTATCATATTGACTTTGATGATTTTGAAAAGAAGATCATCGATGAGCAGGTGAAATTGTTTCTGTTGTGCAGCCCTCACAACCCGGTTGCGCGTGTCTGGACGAGGGAGGAACTGGAACAGCTCGGCGATATCTGCCTGAAGCATGGCGTTCTTGTTGTGGCAGATGAGATCCACAATGATTTTGTTTTCAAGGGTGAGCACACGGTGTTTGCCACTGTGAAAAAGGAGTTTGAGGACAACTGTATCATCTGCACGGCACCAAGTAAGACGTTCAATCTTGCCAGTATGCTAAACTCCAATATTTTTATACCCAACCAGCAGCTGCGCCGGAAATTCAGAAAAGAAGTAAATGCAGTGGGTCTGAGTCAGATTGGTGTGCTGGGCTTTGTGGCTTGCGAGGCTGCTTACCGGGATGGCGGCGAATGGTATGAGGCGATGATGCGTTATGTGGCTGATAACATTGCATTTACAAAGAAATATGTAGAGGAAAATCTGCCCGGCGTACATATGACAGACCATGAGGGCACGTATCTCGTCTGGCTGGATTTCCGTGAGATCGGACTAAGTGCAGATGAATTGGACGACTTGATCATCCATAAGGCGAAACTGTGGCTGGACAGCGGAAAGATCTTTGGCGAGAGCGGAAACTGTTTCCAGCGGATCAATGTGGCATGTCCCCGTGCGACACTGCTCGATGCGCTGGAGCGGATCCGGAAAGCGTTGCAGGAAAATGAAGGCTGTGCCTAAACAGTGTGAGGGCTGATCTGCTACAGACTGTCAGGCAAAGGAGGTATCAAACAATGACCAGAGAAGAAGCATGGGATTTATTAAAGGAATACAATCAGGATGAATTTCATCTGGAGCACGCTGAGATCGTCGGCAAGACAATGCGTTATTTTGCGGGAAAGCTGGGGTATGAGGATGAGCAGGATTTTTAGGAAGTCGTAGGCATCCTGCACGATCTGGATTTTGAGATGTATCCGGAGCAGCACTGCATCAAAGAGCAGGAGCTCATGCGCCCGTCAAAGAGTGTGCAGGATCTGGAACTGAAATCTGTAAAGAAAAAATATAAGAGCAAGGGCTTCGCCGCCGGCTGCTCCCGAGAAGTGATCGAGCGCGGTGCCGAGATGCTCGGGTGGACGCTGGATGACCTGATCACACAGACGATCGAGGCGCTGCGGACATTTCGGCCCTGAGAATATACCCATTGACGGTTACGCTGTTGATGGGTATCTTTGTCAACACAAAATAAAGAGGAGGCATGAGAATGGCGAAGAAAGAGAACAAGTATAAAGGTTATGATATCACCACACAGGCAATCCATACCGGCACAGATTATGATCTGGAGACAGGTGCTGTCCGGCGTCCGCTTCATATGGCAAACAGTTTCAAACTGCCGGATGACTTATCGCAGGTCAATTATTCTTCCACAGATCTTCTGATGTATGCAAGAAACGGAAATCCGAATCAACACTGGCTGGAGGAAAAGATTGCCGCACTGCACGATGCGGATGATGCGATCGTGCTGGCCAGCGGAGTTGCGGCGCTGCATGCACTGTTCTGGACGCTTCTGGAATCAGGAGACAGGGTGGTGTATCCAAATGTCAGTTATATGGCTGTATACAGAATGTTCCATGAGCTGTTTAACCGTAAATTCAAAGTGGAAACAGTCATGGTTGATATGACAGACCTTGAAGCCGTGAAGAAAGCAATTACACCGGGTACAAAACTGGTTCATATCGAAACTCCGGACAATCCTACAAACGGAATTACGGACATTGCTGCGATTGCAGAGATCGCACATCAAAACGGAGCGGTGTTGTCTGTGGATAACACATTCGCTTCCCCTTTCAACCAGAAGCCGTTGGAACTGGGGGCTGATTTTGTGATCGAAGCCATTACAAAATACATCAATGGACACGGGGATGCACAGGGTGGGGCGATCATTTCCAATGATCTGGAGACGATGGACCGCATCCGGTATGAGGCACAGGTAAATGTGGGATCTGTGATCAGTCCCTTTAATGCATGGCAGATTTTTCGCGGTTCAGTTACGTTTCCGCTTCGCATGGAACGGATCAACCGATCTGCGCAAAAGATCGCCGAATGGCTGGAGAAAAGGGAGAATGTCACGTTTGTATCATATCCGGGACTTGCCAGTCATCCGGGTCATGAGACAGCGGTAAAACAGATGAAAAACGGCTATGGAGGAGTGATCTCCTTCGGATTGCATACAGATGATAAAACAGTGGAACGTTTCTGTGCAGCCCTGAAGGTAGTGACCTTTGCAGTTTCTCTCGGACATGATGAGAGTTTGATTTTTCCGCAGCCCAGCTATGATGAGCGGATCCATCTCTATCCGGAAAGGTTTCGGAAAGGCTTTATCCGTTTCAGTGTGGGGCTGGAAGATCCGGAGGATATTATCCGGGATATTGATCAGGCACTGAAAAGTGTAGGACTGTAATAGACAGGGCGGAAAGCCCGATCATTCGATGGTAACTGATGCGTTATAGTTAAATGCTATAACAAGTAAAAGAAAACAGGTATTAGTAAATAACAGGATACCCATTGACATCTCAGATGTCGATGGGTATAATTGTCAACATGAATCACACAAAACCTATTTGAAAAGTAGGAAAACAAAAAGGATGTTGTAGCCGCAGGAATGGCATAGGTTTGCAAAACCGAAGTTGGTGGTTCGAGTCCGCCCGGCATCATTTCTATGGATCCCCATTCGTGATAAGGGGGAATTCATAGATCAGAAAGAAAGTAAGGACAAAAAGATATGGATCAAATAGAAAAAAAAATAGTCAGACTGGTCGATGAGCATCGTGATGAAATCGTAGCATTTGGACGTGATATATATACGCATGCGGAGTTGGGCTACAAAGAGTTTCGTACCAGTGAAAAATTCAATAGCTTTATAAAAGATAAGGTTTCCGGGTTGCAGACAGGAATCGCAATTACTGGAACAAAAGCTTATATCAATGAAGATAAAAAAGATAATTTTTCCCTTGCATTGATTGGAGAACTCGATGCGCTGCGGATTCCTAATCACAAATATGCAAATCCGGAAACACAGGGTGCACATTGTTGCGGACATCATGCACAACTGACAGGCCTTGTCGGAGCAGCTTTTGCTTTAACAGATCCTGAAGTAGCAGCGGCATTGGATGGTCAGCTGGTTTTTGTGACTACTCCGGCTGAGGAATACGGTGAACTGGAATTTAAAAACAGTCTCGTTGAGCAGGGCAAGATCCGATACGGCGGTGGTAAGTGTGAGATGATTCGAATAGGCGCGTTTGACGATATTGATGCAGCTGTTGCCCACCATATTTCTATGGATGGTATCCGGATAGGATCCGGAAGCTGTAACGGATTTGTATCAAAAGTGATCCGCATAAAAGGCAAAGGTGCTCATGCAGCAGGTGCGAAGGAGGAAGGAATCAATGCACTCTATGCGGCAAATCTTGGTCTGCAGGCGCTTGCATTTAATAAAGATACCTTTTATGAAAAGGATTGCGTGAGAGTACATCCGATCATGACAAAAGGTGGAGATCTTGTGAATGTTGTTCCGGAGGAAGCAGTGATAGAAACTCTGGTAAGAGGAAAAACATTGGAAGCGTTTGCAGATGCAGCGAGAAAGACAGACCGGTCCTTTAAAGGTGGCGCAATTGCGCTGGGAGCAGGATATCGGATCGAGACGATGCCGGGCTATCTGCCGGGAGTAGGGCAGAATGTTCCGGAGGAAATGATAGATGTGATTACATCGGCGGCAGAAGGAAAGCCGGTGACAGTCATTCCAAAGGAAACACATGATTGCGGCTCTACAGATCTGGGAGATCTGGAACATATGATGCCAGTACTCACCTTTTATACCGGTGGTGCTTCCGGAAGTGGTTTACATGCCTCTGATTTTGATATTATCGATGAGGATGAGGCGTATGTTCTGACAGCAAAGTTTTATGCGCTGACAGCGTATCGCCTGTTAAAAGACAATGCCAGGGTTGCAAAAAAGGTAAAAGAACAATACAGGCCGATATTTGCAAATAAGGAAGAGTATATCGATTTTATGGAAAAGTTTTATTCAGTTGAGGAAGCAGAAATTCAATAGAAAGGAGAATAATTATGGGAAAAGAGTCTTATCGGATCACAGGAACAGTCGACAGAGAGTTGATGGTTGACCAAATTCGAAAGGCGGCAAGACAGTTTGCAATGCAGTACTTCCATTTTTGTAAAACACTATATGAAAGATATGGGAAAGAGGCTGCGAAGGATATTGTGAGACAAACGGTTCATGAGTTGGCTTTGGACAGATCTGAACAGATCCGGACAATATCACTTGCCAAAGGTAAAAAAGCAGACAGTGTGTCAGATTTTATGTCGGATATTGATCTGCCCTTTGAGGGATGGATCGCAGAGTGGGGAGAAGATCATTGCCCGTATGCGGAGGTATGGCGGAAATATTTCGATGAATATCCGTGGTTTAAAGAATTTGCTTTATTTTACTGTGATGTGATCGATACATCGACGATTGAAAACTATTCAAAATGTTTATCTCATCGTATTACGCAAAATGTTATGGTGGAAGGAACTTCTTGTGAAAGAGAATATTTTGAGAGCGATGATGTAAAGGAAGGCAGGTATACATATGGCAGCTGAGAGAAGTGAAAAACAGGTGACAAAGGAGGATACCAGACCGGCAGTAGTCGGGAAAAAGAAATTCTCGTGGATCAATGCTGTGCAGGTTATTACATTAATCGCTTTGCTGGCATATATGCAAGTAGTCGTGGACACAGGAAGGATCAGTAAAGTATTCATCGCGAGCCCTACGATGATCGTACAGGAGGCTGTGAAGATCATAACAGACGGTACGCTGCTGCCTCATCTGATCCTCACGCTGGAAGAGGTGCTCGTGGGATATGCACTGGCGGTGGCGGTGGGAATCATCGTGGCACTGCTCTGGACCTTATTTCCAAAGCTGGAGGCATATATGGATGTGTTTTGTGCAGCAATCATGGCAGTGCCCAAGACAGCGATTCTTCCGTTGTTGATCCTTTGGTTCGGTATCGGATTTAAATCTAAGGTGGTTCTGGTATTTTTGTTCTCTGTATTTCAGATTTTATATAACACTGTTACGGGAGCAAAGCAGACAAATATCAAATATTTAAAGGTTGCGAAAGTGTTTAAGGCAAACCGATTGCAGACTGTATTCCAGATTATGATTCCTTCAGCACTTCCATCTATGTTTAGTGGTTTGCGGCTTGCGGCGGCAACGGCATTGACCGGTGTCATTTTTTCAGAGATGCAGTCGGCAAAAGGCGGACTCGGATATTTATTGTATGAAGCACAGAATCTGCTCAATTCAGCAAGAATGTTTTTTATTGTCATTCTTGTAACCGTGATCTCAGTACTTTTTGTCCAGGTCATTGCACTCATTGAGTTTGCAGTCTGTCATAAATGGCAGAACAAAATCCATTAGCTAATGACCGGCTCAGACCGATCAAAATAAATGATTAAGAAGGAGACACATTATGAAAAGAAAAGTATTATCAGTAATTTTAACATTAGCCATAACGGCAGGGCTGCTGTCCGGATGTGGTGCTGCATCCGAGACCGGATCAGAGAATAGCGCAGGAACAGCAACAGAGGAAACTTCAGCTGATGCTTCTGAAGAAGAAACGATCACGATCAATGCCTGCCTGGCAGTCGGAATGACCGGTGCAGTAAATAATTTTGCGATTGAAAAAGGTCTTTACAAGGATCTGGGTATAGAATTTAATAATACTCCGTGGACATCAAATGATGAAGTTCTCTCACTGATTACTCGTGGAGAGATTGATTTCGCAGATGGAGATCCTTCTTCCTTTATCCCCGGAATTGCGAATGGTGTACCTGCAAAACTGGTAGGAAATATGTGGAGATACTCCGGATGCTACTGGCTTGTAGCAAATAACGATATTGAATCAATCGCTGATCTGAAGGGAAAAACGATCGGTACAGCGGCTGCCGCAGGCGGAATGAAACTTTCTGTATTAAAGATGCTGGAATCAGAGGGACTTACAGAGGATGATGTGGAATTAGTTGCAAACGGTGTATACCAGGGAGCCTATGCAACACTGACATCGGGAGAAGTAGACGCAACGATCATTCATAATCCGTATGCTGCATTAGCTGAGGCAGAGGGAGAAGGTCATATCCTTGGCCGGGCATGGGATTATATTCCGGATTATTATACCGGTACATTACTTGCATCCGACAAGATCATCAATGAAGATCCTGATAAGCTGCAACGAGTGATCACCGCATATTATACCGTGCATGAGCAGGTGAAAAATGAATACTTCGATGAGTTTATCAAATGGGTATCAGAGCAGATGAATGTTGATGAAGACGTGATGAGAACAGCCGTAGAATCTGAGAAGGACGTATGGCTGGATTATCCGGTGATTCCGGAAGACCGAGTGAACAATACAGTAGATATTCTTCATCAATACGGCTGGTTAGATGAGAATATTACCGCGGATGGTACATATGACAACACGTTTGCCATAAAGGCAGCAGAAGAATTAGGAATGGAAGATCCTTATAAAAAATAGGAACTGATGGGGGAGAATGTAATGCCAACAATAAAAGCAAAGAATATTGAAAAATATTATCAGAGTACAGACGGAGAACAGGTCCACGCATTGAAGGATATTAGTCTTACTGTTGAGGATGGTGAATTCGTAGCCATTGTAGGACCTTCCGGTTGCGGAAAGAGTACCTTTCTTGAGATTGTAGCAGGGCTTCTCCCCCACGACGGCGGAGAAGTATATCTGGACGACCAGCTGATAACTGAAACAAGTCGTGAGATCGGAGTTGTATTTCAGGATGCCTCTCTTTTTCCGTGGCGTACGATCAAGAGAAATATTGCTTACGGAATGGAGCTCGCGAAGGTTCCAAAGGAAGAACAGGAGAAACGTCTTACACATTATATAAAAATGATGAATTTGGAAGGATTTGAAAATAAGTACCCTGCGCAGCTTTCTGGTGGCATGAAGCAGAGAGCAGGAATTGCACGGACGCTTGCTATGAATCCGAAAGTGATCTTAATGGATGAACCGTTTAGTGCAGTCGATCATCTGACAAGGTGTACATTGCAGGAAGAGTTGATCAAGATCCACGAGCTGGAGAAGAAGACGATTCTGTTTGTCACACATGATATCAATGAAGCAGTATTTCTTGCCGACAGAGTGATCCTTTTGAGTCCGCGTCCGTCTGTCATACAGGAAGAGTATCAGATTAAGCTTCCTTATCCGAGACACAGAGATGATGAATATTTGTCAAAAGTGGCGGCAATGATCATGGCTGATATCAGCCGGGGCAGAAAAACGGATGAGGATATTGAGTATTTTATTTAACGTACAAGGAGATTATCATGGCAAATATAGATACAAGTATGGAGTATTTACCGAAAGAAGAAGTGATGGCTATCTGGAATGCTAATTTGAAGCTTACAGATGAAGATTTTCTGGCGATGGATGATGATGAATTTCGTGCCCGTGTGAGAGAGCGTTGCCATCATACCTTGGAGATTCAGGTTTATCACGCGCAGCACAGAGATCAGAAGCTTTCATCGACGCAGGCAGATTATGCCAAACGCTTATTGCGATTATGGGTTGAAAAAGGTCTTTCTACAGATCTTCCGGAATATAAGTATGTTTCGTTTTTGATTGAAACTGCTGATAAGCTGGCAGCGGGAGAACATGTAGACTTGTCGTCTTACAAACCGACACCTGTAACAAAAGAAATGGAGGATACGTTCTTTACAATCTTGAAAGAGCGTCGTTCCGTGAGGGAATTTACGGACGAAGAGGTTCCGGATGAAATAATCGACAAGGTTTTAGATGCAGGTCTTTGGGCTGCGCACGGCTGCAATGTGCAGTCAATCAAATATGTGGTTGTTCGGGAAAAGAATGAGCCCGGACTGTTCAGGGGCAGTGATGTTCCGGGTGGTCCGGTGCATCTGGTGATCTGCCAGGATATGAGATGTTACAGAGCAAATTCTTTTACCCCGCGAAGAAATCAGCTATTGGATGCCGGGGCTGCGGGACAGAACATTGTTCTGGCGGCTCATGCAGCGGGATTGGAGGGTGTGTGGCTGACCTTTCCCAATGAAGCATTTTGCGACAGATTGAGGGAGAAATTCAAGCTTCCCGAATATATTCGCCTTGTGACATATGTAGATGTAGGATATGGCGCACAAACGCCGCATCCGCCTCTTCGCTGGGATGTGAAGGATACCATTCTCGGAAGATTTTAAAGGAGAGCTTTTATGAATATTGTAGTCGTGGGAGGAAGCCGAGGAATCGGAAAGGCAATTGCCACGCAGCTGGCAGGAGACGGAAATCAAGTCTTAATTGTCGGGAGAAACAGAGAGACACTCGAAAATACCGTAAAAGAGATCGGGAAAAATGCTTCATTTTATCAGGCGGATATCACAAAAGAAGTGGATAGTCTTGCATTAGCGGAATATGTTAAAACTGAATTTGTCATTGATGGTCTGGTGCTTTCAGCAGCGCAGTTTCCAAGACAGGAGACGAAAAAATCCGTAATCGAGCCGGATGTTGCGGAGTTATCTTCCATTTTGGAAGCAAATGTAGTGGCCAATTATCGGTTCGTAAAATATCTGATTCCGTTATTACAAAAACGCATTCATCCACGGATCGTTATTATCGGTTCTACATCCGGAATCAGGCAGGATAAAGGTGGAGTATACGGCATCTCAAAATGGGCGCTTGCATCCTATGCATATAACTTAAGAGATGAGTGTAAAGCTTATGGGATAGGTGTATCACTGATTAATCCGGGAGGAACTTTCACAGAGACGCGGGTTAAAAAATCCGGGGATGATCATAGTCTGTTGGAGAGTAGCGATTTTGGCATTTTGGTTTCAGCATTGTTTCGAATGTCGCCTCAGGCGGTTATGGAGCGGGTGGATATCAGACCCATTGCTGGCGACACGTATTAAGATCCTTTCTTTTTCTGATTGACAATCTCACACAAATGCGGTAGATTGTTTTTATAACCTATAAGTTTACTAGGAATAAAAGACTATATCATAGAAAACAGGTTAGGAAACATGAAACGACAGGAGTGTGAGAATATATGAAGATTTCAACAAAGGGGCGCTATGCGCTGCGTATTATGATCGATCTGGCACAACATGATGAGGGCGAGGCGATTCCGTTAAAGGAGATCTCCGAACGGCAGGGGATCACCTTGAAATATATGGAGCAGATCATGCCGCTTTTGACCCGTGCAGGCTATGTGCGCAGCTTCCGTGGGAACAACGGAGGATACCTGCTTTCAAAGTCACCGTCGGATTACACGGTGGGCGACATTTTGCGCACAACAGAGGGATCACTGGCGCCGATCGCCTGTCTGGAGGATACGCCGAACCGGTGTGAGCGGCGTGAGGAGTGTAAGACGTTAAAGTTCTGGGAAGGTCTTTGGCAGACGATCAATGACTATGTGGACGGCACAACGCTGGAACAGCTGGTAAATCAGAAAAATGAATAATTTGTCTATTTATTCTGTTTTCCTACTTGACAGATAGGAAAATATAGGATATGATACATTTAACGAAAAACCTATAGGAAAAGTAGGAATATAAAAACAGCCCCGTTTCAGAGAGGCGGAGCGCATAAGGAGGATACTGAAAATGAGCGAAAAGATTACGAGAGACCAGAGAGATTTTAAATTTGAGACATTGCAGCTGCATGTGGGCCAGGAGAGTCCTGATCCGGCGACAGATGCGAGAGCAGTGCCGATCTACCAGACATCATCTTATGTATTCCGCAATAGTGAGCATGCGGCAGCACGTTTCGGACTGACGGATGCCGGTAATATTTACGGACGTCTGACAAACCCCACCGAGGATGTGTTTGAGAAGCGTATCGCGGCACTTGAGGGTGGTGTGGCAGCATTGGCAGTTGCCAGCGGAGCGGCAGCGATCACTTATACGATCGAGAATCTGGCACAGGCAGGCGATCACATTGTATCTGCAAAAAATATTTACGGCGGTTCTTTCAATCTGCTTCAGCATACATTACCGCAGTATGGGATCAATACGACTTTCGTAGATATTTTCAATTTAGACGAGGTAGAGGCTGCGATCCAGGACAACACAAAGGCAGTATATATTGAGACTCTGGGTAATCCGAATTCAGATGTTGTTGATATTGAGGCGATTGCAAAGATCGCGCATGCACACAAGATCCCGCTGGTTGTGGACAACACCTTTGCAACACCTTATCTGGTGCGTCCGATCGAGTATGGCGCAGATATCGTTGTACATTCAGCAA
>CALZQA010000017.1 GCA_945828315.1 uncultured bacterium
ATTTAAAGCGTACGACTGTTCCGATCCCTGAAACGAAGCAGATGGAGGTCGTTTACGAAAATGGAGACCTTGTACTTAATATTACAGATGCTATCTGGTCTGATGCTCACGGAGTAAGATTTACTTTGAAAGAAGACGGAAAATTATATGAATGTGTTGTTGTAGCCATGAATACCTCAAAATGGAATGAATTGATTTCTTCAGATAAGACCTGTTCGAAATATACAATTGCATATAGTGAAAAAGGTGCAAATGAGATTGACAGGGTTTATTACTCCGGAGACGGAAAAGGTCTGGAATATCCTCATAATGGGGAATTAAATGAAAATGATATACAGACGCTGGGCTATACACTTGTGTGGTCCAGATAGTATGGAGCCCGACATCCTGTGTCAGGTTCAAAAACATGGTTGATATATAGGAAGAATGAGAGCATACTATGGTTATGAACATTAATATGATCAAAGAACTCCGGAGAACACTTCACAGTATTCCGGAGCCGTCTATGAAAGAAGTGAAAACGAAACGACTGCTTATGGATTTTCTGCGCAGTCACACCGGGCTTGAAATCGTGGAACGCGGCGCGTGGTTTTATGCGTATTATCAAGGTCAGGATACGGAGCATGCAATTGCATTTCGGGCAGATTATGATGCGGTCGTCTGTCAGGACGGCTGCGCCAGACATCTTTGCGGGCATGATGGTCATAGCGCGATACTGGTCGGGTTTGCATTGGAACTGGAGCGGATCGCTCCTCGCCGGAGTGTCTATCTGATCTTTCAGCCGGGAGAAGAGACGGGGCAGGGAGCCAGCCTTTGCAGCAGTTTGATCGATGAGTGCAATATTACTGAGATCTATGGAATTCATAATATTCCGGGATATACGCAAAATGAGGTGCTGCTTTTAGACGGCACATTTGCGTGTGCTTCTACAGGCATGGAGATCAGCATACAAGGCAGTCCGGCACATGCAGCGTATCCACAGCAGGGCAAAAACCCTGCGTTGCTGATGGCAGATCTGATCACATACATGGATGCCCTTGTGAATGGGGAACATCATGGCATTGTTCTTGGAACGGTCATCGGTATTGAAGCGGGGAGCTGCTCTTATGGTATGTCTGCGGACCGTGGCATTTTGCGTTTGACGCTCAGAGCGGAATATCAGGAAGAATATGATGAACTTGTGGGCAAAATCAGAGAACGGGCAGAGCAGCAGGCTAAAGAGCAGGGAATGACTTGCACGATCCGTCTGATCGAGCCGTTTCCAGCCACGATCAATCATCCGTTATCTGTCCATAAAGTGAGAACGGTTGCACGATCGCAGGGATTAAGCATCACCATTCCAAAAGAGCCTTTTCGGTGGTCAGAGGATTTTGGATACTACCTGCAAAAGAGTGAGGGTGCGTTTTTTGGAATCGGATGCGGTGAGGAGCATGCCGGACTACATACAGCGGATTATGAATTTGATGATGCAATCATAGGTACTGTTATCAATATTTATGAGGGATTGTTAGACATGAAAGACACAGAAAGAGATTATTTTTTAACCACAGACAGGATCGGTTTTTCCGAATGGAAAAAAGATGATATAGAATTGGCAGAGCTGTTATGGGGAGATCCGGATGTTACAAGATATATCTGTGCCAGTGGGAAATTCAGCGCAGCTGAGATTACAGCCCGATTAGAAAAAGAGATCGATCATCAGGCAGAATCCACTTGCGCCCGAAGTTTTGGGGGCAGGGGTACGCAGCGGAAGCAGCAAAAGCGGTCATCGATCATGCCTTTTCGGTTTTGAAAACAGAAAGGCTGTTTGCAGGTCACAATCCCAATAATACAGCATCATCGAAGGTGCTGCGGAAACTGGGCTTTACTTATATTGGCGATGAATTTTATGAGCCGACCGGGTTATACCACCCGTCTTATGAGTTGAAGCAAATAAAGGAGGAGACGAGATGAAGAAACGAAGACTTGGAAAAACTGACCTTTGTGTCAGCGAGATCGGATTTGGCGGTGAGTGGCTGGAGAGGCACCCGGAGGAAGAAAGCATTGAGCTGATCAAATATGCATCCTCTAAGGGGATCAATATTCTGGATTGCTGGATGCCGGATCCGAAGTCCAGAAACATCATTGGCGAAGCTATCAAGGGAAACCGCGGAGAATGGTATATTCAGGGACATATCGGGTCTACCTGGAAGGATGAGCAGTACTATCGAACCAGAGAGATGGAATATGTGCGCCCAGCATTTGAGGATCTGCTGGCAAGGCTTCAGACAGACTATATTGATCTTGGAATGATCCATTATGTGGATTCTGAGGCAGAATGGGAGCAGCTTCAGGATTCGGATTATCTGAGATATGTCATGTCACTGAAAGAGAGCGGTGTGATCAAACATATCGGAATGAGTTCCCATAATCCGAAGGTAGCCCTCAAAGCAGCACAATCCGGTTATGTGGAGATGATCCTTTTCAGCATCAATCCGGCATTTGATATGCTTCCGGCCAGTGAGAATATTGATGATATGTTTGCAGAGAAATTTGATGCAGATCTGAAAGGCATTGATCCTGAACGGGCATTGCTGTACCAGACCTGCGAGCAGAATGATGTGGGAATCACGGTGATGAAGGGATTTGCAGGAGGCAGATTGTTTAGTGAAAAGAGTTCGCCGTTCGGAGTCAGTCTGACACCGGTGCAGTGTATCCATTATGCCCTTACCAGACCGGCTGTTTCTGCAATCCTGTGCGGATATGATACAAAGGAGCAGGTGGATGCGGCAGTCAGCTATGAGACAGCAACCGATGATGAAAAGGATTATGCATCCGTGATCGCTTCCGCGCCACTGCATTCTTATAAGGGACAATGTACCTATTGTGGTCATTGCAGACCCTGTCCGAAAGAGATCGATATAGCGATGGTAAATAAATTCTACGATCTGGCGATGATGCAATCCGAAGTACCGGAGTCGGTGCGATCGCATTATGAATTGTTAGAGCATCATGCGTCCGAATGTATCGGCTGCAAAGGCTGTGAAAGCAGATGCCCGTTTTCTGTGGAGATCGCAGAGCGAATGAGAAAAACAGCGCAGTTGTTTGGGAAATAGTAGGGAGATGGACATTGTGGCGTATGAAAAACTCTTAAACGAAATATATGCAGCAGTATCGTTGAAGTATCTTTGGAAAGAATACCGGCCGTGTTTTATCAAGAGCGAGTCACCGGACTGGATCAATGAGACGATGGATTTCGGACTGGAGGTCAGTCGTGCTGCCGAAGAATGCGGAAAATTTTCTGAATACAGAAGCGGAATATCTGCGCTACTGCCATGAATGGGAGAATGGTATGTCGCTGGATCTATAGCACACTTTTTTGCCCACAGAGGCGAATAAAATGTAGAGGATGAATATGATACAACAAAAACAGATTTTAATTGTAGAAGATAATGAGATCAACCGTTCAATGCTGCGCGAGATATTATCAGATGAGTATGAGATTTGGGAAGCGGAGAACGGACAGGCTGCACTGGATATTCTAAAGCAGAAAAAGAACTCTATTATGCTCATTCTTCTGGATGTGCAAATGCCGGTCATGGATGGCTATACGTTCTTGAATATCATGCAGAAGGATGAACAATTGTCATTGATCCCTGTGATCGTAATGACGCAGGACAGTAGCGAAGAGGATGAATTATCCGCGCTTACGCATGGAGCAACGGATTTTTTACCGAAACCGTATCGTCCGAAGGTGATCCTGCGTCGGGTGGCAAATCTGATCAAACTGCGTGAGACAGCTGCGATGGTAAACCAGCTTCAGTATGATGAATTGACAGGCCTTTATACGAGAAAGTGTTTTTACCGCAAAGCCAGGGAACGTCTGGATGAAAATCCGGATAAGGAATACATGATCCTGTGTACAAATCTGGAGAATTTTAAACTGTTCAACGATACCTTTGGACGGAAAGCCGGTGACCGGCTTCTGTTGGAGAGCGCAGAAATCTTTCAAAAAAGGGTCGGACAGGAATCTATATGCTGCAGGTTCAATGCAGATCGTTTTGTATGTCTGATCGATAAGGAACTGGAGAAGATCGGAAGAAAGAACTTTGCCGATGGACGAAAAAACAAACGCTCAGAGCTGACGGAGAATATTTCCGTCAAGCTTGGTGTCTATGAGATCACGGACCGGTCGATATCTGTTGAGCAGATGTGTGATCGTGCACTTCTTGCGGTTGACAGTATCAAGGGATTGTACAATCAGTATTTGGCAGTTTATGATGATACGCTTCGGGAAAAGCTGCTGTATGAGAAAGAGATCACAGATTCTATGGAGACTGCGCTGGAGCAGGAGCAGTTTCTCATATATTTTCAACCGAAATACAGCCTGCATGATAATTGTATGGTTGGAGCCGAGGCATTGGTCAGGTGGGAACATCCCAAGAAGGGATTTATGCCGCCGGACAAGTTTATTCCACTTTTTGAGAAGAATGGCTTTATTCACGATCTGGACAGGTATGTGTGGGAGAAAGCATGCCAAAAGGTGCAGGAATGGCAAGGGAAAGGTTATCCGCAGATCCCGGTTTCCGTGAATGTTTCGCGTGCAGACATTTATCAGCCCTGTTTGGTAGAGGGCTTTTGCGAGCTTGTAAAAAAATATGAGATTGAGCCTTCTTCTCTGCATCTGGAGATTACAGAAAGTGCCTACACAGAATGTCCGGATCAGATCATCAGTACCGTGGAGGAGTTGCGTAAACGCGGATTTATCATTGAGATGGATGACTTTGGCAGCGGATATTCATCGTTAAGTCTGCTCAGTCAGCTGTCCATAGATATTTTGAAGCTGGATATGGATTTTATCCGAAATGAATTGGCAAAACCGGTGGAACAGAGCATTTTAAATGATGTGATCAATATGGCGCACCGGATGCATTTGAATGTTGTGGCAGAGGGCGTGGAGACAAGCGATCAAAGGAAGCGTCTGAAGGTATTGGGCTGTGATTATGCGCAGGGATATTTCTTTGCTAAACCGATGCCGGTTGCAGAATTTGAAGGTTTGCTGAAGATGTATAAAAATTTATTTAGTGACATGGTCACGGATGTGAGTCTGATGGATAAAACTACTCTGATCAAAGACGTAAGCGGGGCGAAGCGAACTGTTTTAGTGATCGAAGATAATGAGGTCAACCGCAAAAGTCTGACAGAGATCCTGGAAGGACAGTATATCGTGCTAACTGCGGAAAACGGAAAAGAAGGTCTTGAAGTCCTGCGCAAAAACGGACAATATATTACAGCAATCATGCTGGATATACAAATGCCGGTCATGAACGGATACGAGTTTTTGGAGCATGTAAGCAGTGATCCGGCGTTCAGTAAGATCCCGGTGATCGTTACAACCGTTTTTGGCAGTGAAAGCGAAGAAGAAAAATGTCTGGCACTGGGGGCCTCCGATTTTATTGGAAAGCCATATAATGCAAAAAGTATCCTGACCCGACTTGGAAATATCATTCATTTGAGAGAGTGCGACAGCATTATCTCCGAATTGGAGATTGATGCGTTGACAGGTTTTAAAAACCGGAAAGCCTATTATGAAGAGGTCGAGATGATCGAACATGATCCGGAGCAGTGCGTGCGGCCAATAGGCGTTGTTTTTGCGGATATCAACGGACTGAAAGCAGTCAATGACAGCGAAGGACATGAAGCGGGAGACAAATTGATCGCAGAGATTGCAAGATCGATACGGGAAGTGTTTACGGAGGCAAACATCTACAGACTTGGCGGAGATGAGTTTGTCATTTTGTCCTTTGAAGAAAACGAAGACATTTTTTCCAAAAAAATGAAAGCGCTGGAACACTGTTGGAAAGACGGACGTTCTGCAGCACTTGGAGGTGTATGGCTGGAACAGGCGAAAGAGCTGGAACAGCACGTGGCGCTTGCCGATCAGGCAATGTATCGTGATAAGAGCCAGTATTACGAGAAGAATCATTACGATCGCAGAAGTGTAAAACAGAACAGAGCGGGAGAAATGAACCGGACAGGAAAACAGAATCTGATCAGTGTGAAGGAATTGACAGACCAGGAGACGATCATACAGGGCCTGGGAGCTGTTTACTATTCGGTACTTTTGGTGGATTATTTACATGACAGAGTCACGATCTATCGCCATGAGGGTGAGGATGGTCGTGATATAGCAGATAATTTTGCAAAATACGATTTTCACTGGACCGAAGGTATCGGGCAGTACTGTCTGAATCTGGTATCCGAGGACAGCAGAGAGGTGCTTTTCAGAGCGCTCTCCGTGGAAAATTTAAGTGAAGCGAAGAAAGGTTTTTCTGTCAATTATCAGAAAAAGACTGCAGGCGGATTGTTGTATCTGGAAGCAAGTGTCAGCTTTGTGGATAAAAGTGATGGCGGACGTGTGGCAGTGATCGGTACGCGGAACGTGAAGAACACAGTCAGACATGCGAAAGTACTCCATGCGAGACTTCAGATGATCGCTGATGCGATAGCATCCGTATATCCGCTGGTGGTTGTGATAAATCTGACGAAAAATACATATCAGATGACTGCGTACAGTGAATTTATCAATCGGATCGGGGGATCCGATGGTTTGGTGGATGACCTGATCGTGATAGGCGCATCGTTCCTTCCGGATCAGGAGGAAGCGGAAGTGTATCGCCGGACTTTTTGCAGGGAAAATCAGATCAGAGCCTTTCAAAGTGGTGAAAAGCAGTTAGTGCTGTACCACAAACAGAAGGGGGATGACGGTCAGACATACCGGATGGAGACCAGAGTCGTTTTTACAGGCGGAGAAGACGAGGATATGCATGCAGTCTTATTTTCGCGTGTTGTTGACACATCAAAATATGCGTGTTAGAATAACAGCAGTTTAGAAAGAGAGAGGTGAAAAAATGAGAAGATAATCTACTTTTGATCACATGAGGTTTTGACAGTATGGATCGTAATGTTCATACTGTTTGTCATGTTGCCAAAAGTGGATTATGTTCTCATAACCTCTCTTTTTTGTGTGCAAAATTATTTGGTTGTAACATCATCTCTCCGATGATATGAGGTCATAGAACGTAAGGAAATCGTTTGGCAGCAAACAGTTGGAATGCTACGGGGAGGAATGGATATGGCACAAATAAGAGTAAATAATCTTACGTTTTACTATGATGGAAGCTTTGATGATATTTTTGAAAATGTTTCATTTTCTATTGATACGGATTGGAAGCTGGGCTTCATTGGACGAAACGGAAAAGGAAAGACAACATTTTTAAATCTTTTGATGGGGAAGTATGAGTACAAAGGTTCTATCGAGACAAATACAATGTTTGACTATTTTCCTTATCAGATCACGGAGCAGCAGATGAAATTGCCGGCAGCCGAATTTTTGGTGGAATTGAAGGCAGGCTGTGAAGACTGGCGCGTGATCTGTGAACTGGCAGGATTGGGTGAAAATGCAGAGATTCTTTACAGACCTTTTGGGACACTCAGTCCGGGAGAGCGCACAAAAGTTTTATTGGCAATCCTGTTTTCCGGTGATAATGATTTTCTATTGATCGATGAGCCGACCAATCATCTGGATCAGGAAGCCAGAGAGATCGTAAAACAGTATCTGGCATCAAAAAAAGGATTTATCCTGGTATCCCATGACAGAGATCTGCTGGATGCGTGCACGGATCATTGTCTGGTATTGAACCGGAAAAGTATTGAAGTGCAGAGTGGAAATTTCTCTGGATGGTGGGAGAATAAGCAGCGAAAAGACCAGTTTGTCATGGCGGAGAATGAAAAACATCAGAAGGAGATCCGGAAGCTGAAGCAGGCAGCAAGGCAGACTGCTGAGTGGGCTGACAAGAATGAGCGCACCAAGATCGGCTTTGATCCGATCAAGGAGCACGACAGGTTTTTGGATACAAGGGCATACATCGGTGCAAAGACAAAGAAAATGCAGAGCAGAGTCTCTCAGATGGAAAAACGGATCAGCCGGGAGATTGAAGAAAAAGAAGGACTGTTGCAGGATCTGGAAACTCCGGTTGATCTGAAGCTGTTTCAGCTCGAACATCACAAGGACACACTTGTGAATGTGAAGGATTACAGCGTGAGATATGCAGACGCAGAACACCCGGTTTTTAAAGGATTGACATTTGCAATTCACAGAGGAGACCGGATCGTGTTGTCCGGGAAAAACGGCTGTGGTAAGTCGACGCTGATCAGGATGATCCTGCAGAAAGCAGATGAAGAGCGTATGGATATGAATGTTTTGGAAGAAGGCATTTGTGAAACAGCATCGGGGCTGGTGATCTCCTATGTCGGACAGAATGCGACAGGTTTAAAGGGAGATATTCCAACTTTTTGCCGGGCAAATGATCTGGATCAGAGTCTTTTTTGCGCGATACTCCGGCAGCTTGATTTTGACCGGGTGCAGTTTGCAAAAAACATGGAGGATTATTCTGAAGGGCAGAAAAAGAAAATACTGCTGGCGCGAAGTCTGCTGACACCGGCACATCTCTATATCTGGGACGAACCTCTGAACTACATTGATGTGTTTTCAAGAATGCAGATCGAAAAACTGTTGCTCACATATCAGCCGACGATGCTGTTCGTGGAACATGATGTGCGGTTTCGGGAGAAGATCGCTACGGGTTGCATAGAATTGTTTTAGTGTGATTGGGGGTCACCTCTTTTTTCGGGGAGTTTATATTTGAATTCATAATGATTTACGCTATAATGTAACTGGAATTATCGTTAATCAAGCCACTAGGCATGATTATAAATAACAAAGATAAAAACGCAACGAGTATTTGGTGCTTCAGAGCCGGTTGGGCGCATGACGTCCGGGGGACGTCAGTTTTGCGCCGACCGAAACGGAGTGAAGATGCCCGGCCGTCACGGAGAAATCTGTGGTAAGTAACCTGCCCCTCCGGGTTGTCCGTTCTTTGTTCATCAATTCATGAAGGAGGGATTGTCATGGACAGAGGAAGCGGAAAACTGACAGTGTATTTTGAAGATCCATTCTGGGTTGGAGTTTTTGAACGGATTATGGATGGGAAATTATCAGTAGCGAAAGTAACTTTTGGCGCTGAGCCGAAGGATTACGAGGTTTTTGATTTTATCTTAAGACACTATTACAGTTTGAAGTTCAGTCCGGCTGTGGCAGCTGATGTAAAGGAAGTGAAATGCAATCCAAAGAGGATGCAGCGCGATGCGGAAAAGCAGATGCAGGAAACAGGTATCGGAGCGAATGTTTGAACGGAAAGATATCATACTTGAAACAGAGAGATTGTACCTGCGGGAAATGAATCAGGGTGATTTTCATTCTTTATGTAAAATTCTACAGGACGACGATACAATGTATGCCTATGAAGGAGCATTTAGTGATGAAGAAGTACAGGAATGGCTGGACAGATAGGTTTCCCGTTATCAAAAATGGAACTTCGGTTTATGGGCTGTGATATTGAAAGAAACAGATGAAATGATCGGTCAGTGCGGACTTACCATGAAAACTGTCCGGTAAAGGCGATTAAAAGAAGGTAGAGAAATGAACCAGAATGAAAAACGAGTGTTTTTAATTGAGAGATTGTTAAAAGAACAGCCGGGATATGCAAAGATGCAGATACCGGATCGGATAGATGAGCAGAAAACCATCCTCCGCTCTCTTATGAATATTCGGATGCCCGGAAATATGGATGATGAATTTTTAAGTGTTCAGGATGAATATTTACAGCAGGTCAATGAGGAAAAAGGCGTAGTTACACTTTCGAATATGGAAGAGCTGCAGCCGGACATTTATATCTGGAAGGGTGACATCACGAGATTAAAAGTTGGTGCCATAGTGAATGCTGCTAATAGCGGAATGACAGGATGCTATCAGCCATGTCATAACTGCATTGACAATTGTATTCATACATATGCCGGAGTCCAGTTAAGGCTTATATGTGCAAAGATTATGAAAGAGCAGGGGTATGAAGAACCGACCGGTCAGGCAAAGATCACTCCAGCATATAATCTTCCCTGTGATCATGTGATCCATACGGTAGGACCGATCGTGCAGGGAGCACTGACAAAAAAGCATGAGGAACTGCTGGCATCCTGCTATCGGTCGTGCCTTGAAACAGCAGGTGAAAATGGAGTGGCATCCATAGCATTTTGCTGTATTTCAACAGGGGTATTTATGTTTCCAAATAAAAGAGCTGCAGAGATTGCGGTAAAAACGGTGAAAGAATATAAAGAGAAAACAAATAGTTCGATGAAGGTGATCTTTAATGTGTTTCAAGATCTGGATGAAGAGATCTACAGAGAACTGTTAAGAGGGTGATTTGTGTGAAAATGATTAAATTTCCAAATAAGAAAATAACATTTGATTCTTTTCTTTGCGGTACACCTGCAGGGGATTATATCTATCAGGACACAGATTACAAGAAACAGGTAAGAGATGCCGCTGCAATGATACGTAATGCAGAGTATGTGCTGATTGGAGCCGGAGCCGGAATGAGTACGGCGGCAGGTGCACAGTATGGCGGGAAATTCTTTGAAGAGAATTTCGGAGAGTTCCAGAAGAAATATGGCAAAGGCCCGTATATGCAGGATATGTATTACGCAGGGTTTTATCCCTTCCCTGATGAAGAAAGTTATTGGGGATACTGGTCAAAACAGGCGTTGCTGGGCGGGATCAACCTTGACGTAACGCCGCTTCATAAATTACTTTTGGCGGCATTATCTGATAAGAAATTATTTGTATTAAGTACGAATGCAGATGCCCAGTTTGTGAAAGCCGGATTATCAGAGCAAAAGATTTTCTGCACCCAGGGAGACTATTTTCACATTCAATGTGGAAGAGGATGCCATGATAAAACATATGATGCAGTAGAATTGTTTCATCAGATGGATCAGGCAAGAACAGACTGCAAGATCCCATCATCTATGGTTCCAAAATGTCCTGTTTGCGGCGGACCGATGGACATGAATCTTCGGAAAGATAGCTTTTTTGTTCAGGATGACGCCTGGTATGAGGCGGAAGAACGGTTTTCTGATTTTCTGTCAGACGCAATAGATAAAAAGCTGGTTCTTCTGGAACTGGGCGTGGGATTTAACACCCCGACAATTATCCGGTTTCCATTTGAAAAGCTGGTAAGAGAACATGATCAGATAAGTCTGATCAGACTGAATCTTGATCAGGCAGTTGTACCGAAAAGTTTTGGAAGCAGAGCTGTGGGTATCAATGCGGATATGGCAGAGAGCATCAAAGATATCGCGGAGTGCTGCACGCTGAATGAATAGGCTGAGATCTGCGCATAATACATCCAAAAAGTATTAAAAAAGAGGTCTTGGACTATGAATTCTGTTTGGGTGGATCATTGCAATTTACCTCACTTTGAAAGTCTGGAGGGCAGCATCAAAACAGACGTGCTGATCATCGGAGGAGGTATGGCAGGTGTTTTATGTGCACATTTCTTGCAGGAAAAAGGTGTGGATTATACGCTGGTGGAGGGGCGGACGATCGGCTCCGGCATCACGAAGGACACCACGGCAAAGATCACGGCTCAGCACGGGCTGATATACGCCAAACTGTTGCGGACAAAGGGCGAGGACGCTGCCCGGAAATATCTGGACATCAATCTTCAGGCGGTGCAAAAATATACAGAGCTTTGCAAACAGATAGATTGTGATTTCGAGAAAAAAACGTCCTATATTTATTCGAGGAATGACCAAAAAAAGCTGGAGGAAGAAGCGGATGCGCTGCGAAAGATCGGCTATGACGCAGTGATGGTACAGAACACTGGACTGCCCTTTGAAACAGCCGGAGCGGTCGGATTTGAAGATCAGGGGCAGTTTCATCCGCTGAAATTCCTCGCAGAGCTGGCGCGCGGTCTGCATATTTATGAGCATACATTTGTGAAGGAGTTCAAAGATCACACGGCTGTGACAGACAAGGGGAATATTGTGTTTCAGAAAGTGATCTTTGCGACGCATTTTCCGATCGACAATAAACACGGCATGTATTTTCTGAAACTGTATCAGCACCGCTCCTATGTCATCGCACTGGAGCATGCGGCGGATGTGGAGGGCATGTATCTGGATGCAGAGAAAGGGGGATTTTCCTTCCGGAATTATGGAGATCTGCTTCTTTTGGGCGGCGGTTCCCATCGCACCGGAAAAACCGGAGGCAACTGGCAGCAGCTGCGCGATTTCGCAAGAGATCATTATCCACGTGCCGTACAAAAATATGCCTGGGCTACGCAGGATTGCATGTCGCTGGACGGCGTGGCATATATCGGACGCTATGGGAAGCACATGCCGGACTGCTATGTGGCGACCGGTTTCAATAAATGGGGAATGACGTCGTCTATGGTGTCCGCCATAATCCTCACGGATCTGGT
This sequence comes from uncultured bacterium, assembly GCA_945828315.1. GTDB lineage: Bacteria > Bacillota > Clostridia > Lachnospirales > Lachnospiraceae > W0P33-017. The sequence goes on from CALZQA010000017.1 coordinate 12,360, forward strand.
CATGGAAAAAGAAAATCCCTATGCGGAAGTGTTTGATCCATCAAGAAGCATGTGGACACCGCAGTTGTTGTCGAATGGATGGACAGCACTCACCAATCTGCTGACGATATCAAAAAAGCGCTGCCCTCATCTTGGATGTGCCTTAAAATGGAATCCGGTGGAACATTCCTGGGATTGCCCCTGCCACGGCTCACGCTTTAAGGAAGATGGTACTTTGATCGACAATCCGGCAAACGTAGATCTGAGCAGAAAAAATCTTCTATGATGCAGATCATAGAAGATTTTTTTGCGTAATCAGGTGAATCGTAGTATACTTTTTTATATTGCAGTGTTAATGAGCTTTGCGTTCGAAGACACCGATCTTTGTATCCATTTTTAAGATGTGGTTCACGAGCCAGCCTGCGAGAAAATCGATGAGCTCCAATAAGTATTCCTGCTGGTGATCGTCGATCTCATCCAGTGCATCCAGATCAATGTTCATGAGCTTGTCGACAAAGGCGGTATGCGCGCGGATCTGGGCATCCAGCTCCGGGAAACCGATCTTTTTCATGTAATCTTCTTCGTCGTTGAAATGGTATTTGGTGTACTCGCGCAGCTCGTCCAGAAGATGGATGATCTCATCATATTTGTCATGGAGCAGGTCGTTGTGGATGAGTGTGTTCGTGTCACGGATAATGTCAAACAGGTGCCGGTGCTCATCGTCGATCTGCTGAATGCCGGTGTGATATTTGGCAGTAAATGCGAAGGGATCGGAGGGCGTGAGCTTACCGATCATCATATCGCTGCTCAAAATATGCCGGTAGAGCCAGCGGATCAGGTAGGGCAGTATCTCATCCAGCATGGCGGATGCATTTTCTTCCGTCAGCGGCTGGCTGATGAGCGCCTGTACATGAGCGGTAAATGCTGCGTGCTCTTTTTGCTGAAGCGGCAGCTCAGGGTCATCATGTTCACTCATATATGCCTCTTCGTGGGCAAAATGTGTGGCAGCATAGTCTGAAAGCTGTGATAAGATCTGAGCAACGGTTTTTGGCGTGCGTGCCTCGGAGGGAAGCCCGGCAGCTTCGTTGATCAGGGTGAACAACTTGCGGTGTTCTTCGTCTATCTGTTCAATGCCGATCAGGCAGTCTTCGGTAAACTGATACATATCAAAATCCTCCTTTGATGCCAATATTTTAGCATAGAAAGGTGCGGAAAACAAGATGAGAGAATCCGCCGGCGGAGTAAAGGAAAGCACGTCTGCACTGCTGACTGATCCGGTGCGGCCCTATTACAGGGATTATATTACAAACGCGAATCCGAACGGATACCGTTCTTTACATATTACATTTTATGATAACAGTGCAAGATGTTATATGGAGATGCAGCTTCGGACGAAGGAGATGGATGACATTACGGAGATCGGTGCTGCAAACCATCTCGGCTATGAAAAGAAACAGGAATATGAACGGGCGAGAAGAGATGCGATACCGGAAGGAGCATGTGTTTATTTCGATGAGGCTTATGAACGCGGAATGAAGCTTCAGCAGCTGGATCTTTCCAAACTGGATGTCAACATGTTTGCCGCGATGGACAACAGTCTGATCAATGATGGCTGTGGACTTTACAGGGGAAGGCTGATCCTCCCGTATGAGCATTTGTCGCGCTTCCAGAATGATCTGATCGATTGATTATAGAAAGACTTGCAATTTCGTGATTTTTTGTCATAATTAATAGTGACAATCAGAGTGAGGCGGTATGATGAGGCAAAAAGAAACACGAAGACGCAAACAGAAAAAGAAACAATGGCTGCTGACACTGCTGACGTTTGTCTGTGTGCTAGCAGCTTTGTGCATTTTTAACGGAATCGGCGGGCAGCAGGAAACATCGACTGTTGATGACGGTGTGGCATCAGACAGCACATCTGTGGGCATGGAAGTGCACTTTATCGATGTGGGGCAGGGGGATGCGACACTGATCAAGGCGGACGGTCATGCGATGTTGATCGATGCAGGGGAAAATGACAAGGGCACGGCGGTACAGCTTTACCTTCAAAAGCAGGGCGTGGAGCGGCTGGATTATCTTGTTTTGACTCACACGGACAGCGACCATATCGGCGGTGCGGACGTGATCATTTCCAAGTTTGATATCGGGCAGATCTTTCTGAGTGATTTCAAGAAAGACAATAAAACGTACCGTGAGCTCATGGATAGTATGAAGAGCAGGAACATGACCTTTTCTACCCCGGAGGTCGGGGCAGAATATGAATTGGGAGATGCGGTATTTACGATCGTTGCCCCGAACGATAACTATGAGGATCCGAACAACAGCAGTATCGCGCTGATCCTGGATCATGGAGAGAATTCATTCCTGTTCAGCGGAGACTGTGAGGAGGAAGCGGAGCAGGACATTCTGGAAAATGGGATGAATCTGGATGTGGATGTGTACCAGGCTGGGCATCACGGTAGCAGATCGTCCTCCACAGAGGAATTTCTGGATGCCATGTCACCGGAGTATGCCGTCATCAGCTGTGCGGAGGGAAACAGCTACGGACACCCGCATGCGCAGACTTTAAATAATCTGCGCGGAAGGCGCATCAAGGTGTTCCGTACGGACGAACAGGGCAGCATCGTGGCGTACAGTGACGGAACGGATCTTACGTGGAATTGTTCGCCCAGTGACAGCTGGCAGGCGGGTGAACCTTCCGGAAACGGAAAATAGAAAGCAGAAACTGCATGGAAACATTGTCTGGGGGGATGTTGCTATGGTAAAAGAACTGATCATGATGGATCATGCAGCGGTGATGCTGACGATATGTCTGCTGATCTTTATCGTTACAAACAATTATTTTCATAAAAGGGTCAGATCTCTGTTTCTGGTGTCATGCATACTCGTGCTGGTTCTGGTAGCGGTTGATTCCGTGGAATATTGGACGGCATCGCTGGATCATTTGTCCGCACTGCGTGTCTGGATGTCTGTGATCGGTTACAGTCTGAGACCTGCGATCGTTTATGTCGTGGTCCGTCTGATGAGTCCACAACAGAAAAAAGCGGACTGGCTGGCACTTCCGCTGGTGATCAATGCGGTAATTGCTTTTTCTGCACTGTTTACGGATGTGGCATATTCCTATTCGCCGGATAATCAGTTTATCCGTGGCCCGCTGGGCTATTTTGCGTTTGTGACCAGCGGTTTTTATCTTGCCGTATTGCTGATCTATACCTATAAGCTGTACCGGTTGTCCAACATATCAGAGATGTATATATCGATTGTTGTGATCTCCATGCTGGCGATCGCGACGACACTGGAATCTGTTGCGAAATGTGAGGGAATGATCAATACAATGGGTGCAGTCACTCTGGTATTTTATTACCTGTACCTGAACACGCAGCAGTTTAAACGGGATGCGTTGACAGGAGCGCTGAGCCGTCGGAGCTTTTATCTGGATGCGGAAAAGAATGATGCAAGTTTAAGCGCAGTTATTTCCATTGATCTGAACAATCTGAAGCATTGGAATGATGAATACGGTCATGCAAAGGGTGATGATGCGATACGCACGCTAGCGGACAGCTTGCAGCGGGCGTTGCAGAGAAACTGTTACCTTTATCGAACCGGCGGCGATGAATTCATGGTGCTCTGTTTTGCAAAAGAGGAAAAAGAGATAGAGAAAATGCTTTCCGACATGAGGGCAGAGATGAGTAAAACACCGTATGCCTGTGCCATCGGAGCTGCGTATCACACGGAAGGAGAGAAGTTTCAAAAACTCTGCTCCCGTGCCGACCGGCAGATGTATGAAAATAAGTTCCGGATGAAGCAGGAAAACAAACAGCAGGATGCTGAGATCTGACTTAAGAAAACAAGATAATTGGTGATATTTTATTCAAAAATAACGGAAAGAATTGTATTTTCATGCGTTTCTACCATTGTATTTTGCATAATCGTACTGTATAATACTTTCGAATATGTGAAATCAAGAAAGAGTGCTGCGTTTTGCAGCAAAAGGAGGAAACAACATGAAAAAGAGAATACTTTCGATTGCACTGGTAGCAGTGTTGGCAGCTACTTTGGCTTGTGCATGTGGCAAGAAGGAGTCCACAGGCATGACTGTGAATGACGGTGTACTGACAATGGCCACCAACGCGTATTTCCCGCCTTATGAGTATTATGAAGGTGAAGAGATCGTTGGCATCGATGCGGAGATCGCAAAGGCAGTTGCAGATAAGCTTGGCCTGGAGCTGAAGATCGAGGATATGGAGTTCGATTCCATCATTACCGCCGTACAGACCGGAAAGGCTGATATCGGTCTGGCAGGTATGACTGTCACCGATGAGAGAAAACAGTCTGTAAACTTTTCTGATACATACGCAACCGGTATTCAGGTCGTTATCGTGACAGAGGATTCTGACATCACAAGTGTAGATGATCTGGAAGGCAAAAAGATCGGTGTACAGCTGTCTACTACCGGTGATATCTATGCATCCGATGATTACGGCGAGGAATTCGTTGAGCAGTACAACAAGGGCGCAGATGCAGTTATGGCACTGACACAGGGTAAAGTAGATGCAGTCATTATCGACAATGAGCCTGCAAAGAGCTTTGTTGCTGCAAATGAGGGACTGAAGATCCTTGATACCGAGTATGTGACCGAGGACTACGCAGCATGTATCAATAAAGAGAATACCGAGCTGCTGGATGCAGTTAACGGTGCGCTCGCAGAGCTGAAAGAGGATGGAACCTTACAGGGAATTCTTGACAAATATATTACCGCAGAGTAATTTGCATTCAGAGGCGGGGAAAGCTTCCCCGCCTTTTTTCACGAGAGAAAGGATCATGTATGTCTGCTTTGGATGAACTAAAACAAAAAATCATATTCGTTTTTATTGAAGACCAGCGTTACATGTACATTATCAAAGGTCTTCGCACGACGATCATTGTCACGCTGCTGGCCTTGTTGCTCGGTCTGGTGATCGGTATTCTGGTGGCAGTGGTGCGTACCGCTCATGACCAGATGGACAAGAAGGGATTGACCGGTCTGCCCGGATTGATCATGAACATTCTGAATGCGATCTGCCGTGTGTATCTGACGGTGATCCGCGGAACGCCGGCGATGGTACAGCTCCTCTTAATGTATTTCGTGTTTCTGGCCAGCAGTACCAACAAGGTGCTTGTTGCAGTGCTGACATTCGGTATCAATTCCGGTGCGTATGTCGCAGAGATCTTCCGTTCCGGTATCATGTCCATCGATAAGGGACAGATGGAAGCCGGCCGTTCGCTGGGTCTGGGCTATGCCATGACGATGCAGCAGATCATTCTGCCCCAGGCGATCAAGAATGTATTGCCTGCGCTGGTCAATGAGATGATCACCCTGTTGAAAGAGACATCCATCTGTGGCTACATTGGTCTGAACGAGATGACGCGTGGTGGAGATATCATCCGTGGTATCACATTTGAGGCGCTGCTTCCGCTTCTGGTCGTAGCGGCGATCTATCTGGCGATCGTCATGTTCTTTACATGGATCATGGGCAAACTGGAAAGGAGGCTGCGCGAAAGTGATAACCGTTAATCATTTATACAAGAGCTTTGGCGACCATGATGTGCTGGTCGATATCAATGAGCACATCGCACCCGGAGAAAAAGTCGTGATCATCGGACCCTCCGGTTCCGGAAAATCGACGTTTCTGCGCTGCATGAATCTGTTGGAACAGCCGACGAGCGGACAGATCATCTTCGACGGCGTGGATATCACACAAAAGGGTGTAGACATCAATGAGATCCGTCGGCATATGGGAATGGTTTTCCAGCACTTTAATCTGTTTCCCCATCTGTCCATCACGGAAAATCTCACGCTTGCTCCGATCAAACTCAAGCTGATGTGCAGGGAAGAAGCAAATGAGGAGGCAATGCGTCTTCTGAATCTGGTCAATCTGTCAGAGAAAGCGGATGCCTATCCGGGTCAGCTTTCCGGCGGGCAGAAACAGCGTATCGCGATCGTGCGTTCACTGATGATGAAGCCGAAAATGATGCTGTTCGATGAACCGACTTCCGCACTGGATCCAGAGATGGTCGGCGAAGTGCTGGGTGTTATGAAGGATCTGGCAAATGACGGCATGACGATGGCTGTCGTGACCCACGAGATGGGATTTGCGAGAGAGGTGGCAACCCGCGTGCTCTTTATGGATGAGGGAGTGATCATGGAGCAGGGAACTCCGGAGCAGATCTTTAATGATCCGCAGAATGAACGTACCAAAGAATTTTTATCAAAAGTGTTATAGTTATTACCGCCCGGAACATTCCGGGCGGTTTTTGCATATGGTAACATAATGAGATTCACAGGGGTAAAAATATGGATGAACAGCAGTGCCGGGAGGCGGTCTACTCCAATGAATGGTATGATCTTATGCTGCGCAATGACGATATCGTGGAGGGAATGGCGGAAACAGAGTGTCTGATGAAGCTGGACGGTGCGTATCAGATGTGGTATTTCAGCAGGGATATGCTGCCGGAGATCAATTTCGGGACTTATACCTACAGCGCGGTGCCCAAGTGTCTGACACCGCTCTCGGAGCGGGCGCTGGACGCAAGTGGGATCCTGCATATCCGCAACCAGCCGAATCTGTCGCTTACCGGTGAGGGTGTGCTGATCGGGGTCGTGGACAGCGGTATCTCTTATCAGGATGCGGCATTCCGTTATGAGGACGGCTCAAGCCGAATCGTTTCCATCTGGGATCAGACCGTGGAGGACGGAACGCCGCCCATGGATTATTTTTACGGTCAGGAATATACACAGGAGATGATCAATGAGGCATTGGCCAGTACAAATCCGCTGCTCACTGTACCGGAAAATGATCCGGTCGGACACGGAACGGCAGTCGCATCCATCGCAGCAGGCTCCATCGATTCAAGGACAGGATTTTCCGGTGCCGCGCCATATGCGGATCTTGCAGTCGTAAAACTCAAGGAGGCAAAGCAGTATCTGCGGGAGTTCTATTTTATCCCGGATGGGGCGGTGGCCTATCAGGAAAACGATATCATGCTCGGCATCGATTATCTGAACCGCCTTGCCACGGCCCGTAACCAGCCGCTGGTGCTTCTGATCGCACTGGGCACGAACAACGGCACTCATGGAGGAAATTCCTATCTGTCCAATTTTCTGGATGACATCGGACAGCGCCGCCGCCGGGTAGTGGCGGTAGCGGCGGGAAACGAGGCGAATGCCCGTCATCACTACTATGGTCAGGTTTTTGACAAGGATTCGGTAGAGACCGTGGAGGTAAATGTGGAGCGCACCATGAGCGGGTTCTCCATTGAAATGTGGTCAGCGGAACCGCAGCTTTTTGAAGTGGCGATCGTTTCACCTGCCGGGGAGCGACTTTCGCGGATCCCGGCGGAACGGATCGGAAGGCGGGAATACACGTTTGTGCTGGAGGGGACGACGCTGTCGGTAGATTATCGGATCGTAGGTACACGCAGCGCAAACCAGCTCATCTATCTGCGCTTTGACCGGCCGACAAAGGGAATCTGGAAGATCCTTGTCTTTCCGAAAAATTATATTTACGGAGCTTTCCATATGTGGCTTCCGATCAGCGAATTTCTGGAATCACCGGTCTATTTTCTCTCTGCAAATCCGGACACGACACTGACCGTGCCAAGTACAGCCCGGGTGCCGATGACGGTGGGCGGTTATAATGATCTGAGCGGAGCACTGTTTTTGGAGTCGGGCCGCGGGTATACGATCACCGGGTCGATCAAGCCGGATTTTGTGGCACCGGCGGTAGATATCACAGATGCCGGGGGACAAGAGCACACCGGCACATCCTGCAGTGCAGCGATCACGGCGGGAGCCGCCGCCATGTTTATGGAGTGGGCAGTTGTGCGAGGAAATCTGCCGGCGGCAAACACTGCGGACGTGAAGAGCGAATTCATACGCGGTGCAGTACAGGACATCGGTCAGCTTTATCCGAACCGGGAATGGGGATATGGAAAACTGAATCTGACACAGACCTTTTTGATTCTGGCAGGGCTTTCTTGAAAGCTGGCAGTAGTTTTTTTCTCCGGTATCTGGTAAAATGAAAAACAGATAAAACGCTTGGCCTAAGGCGGGGGAGGACAAAAGATGGCAGAGAAGAGAAAACTGTTATTATGCGGTGCGAATGGGTCGCTGATCAGTGATTTTTTTGAGCAGCTGACGGATCGATTTGAGATCCTCAGCTGCAGCAGCCGGGAGGAGGACATCCGGGGACATTTGAAATATTACGATCCTGAGGCATTGGTACTTTGTGTGTATGACGAGAAGCGTGAGGAGTTGTCGATGCTTGGACGGATCAAGGAACAGTTAAAGCAGCGGGGAAGCGTTCTGATCGTTGCGGGAGACGGTACAAAATGTGATGATTTTGAGCGCATGATGCCCCGGATGGCCGATTACGTGGTGCGCAGAGGAAGAGCCATCAATTGTCAGATGATGGGCGGGCAGATCAATTCATATCTGGATACAATGTCAATGTTCCGAATGATCAAAAAAGAAGAAAAACGGGATGTAAACAGTAATGTTTCTGACGCTGTCAGCAGTCCTGCAAATAGCCATTCCGGTAGTGTGACGGGAAAGGGCAGGGGAAAAGATAAATTAGATGATATTTTGGCGGCAGCAGCCCAGGCGGTGGAGGAGATGGCATCGATGCCTGCTCAGCGGACTCCGGGCGAGCGGCGCCATGTGCTGGTGGTGGATGATGACAGCAGTATGCTTCGGATGATCAAGGATATTCTGGGGGATCACTACGATGTGGCGGCAGCGATCAGCGGAAAAGTGGCATTAAAATTTCTGGAGAGCCGGCGCACGGATCTGATTCTGCTCGATTATGAGATGCCGGGACAGAGCGGAGCTGAGGTGTATGAGAAGATCTTGCAGAATCCGGCGCTGCGGCATATTCCGGTCGTTTTCCTGACCGGCGTGTCTGACAGGGAGCGCATAGCGGCGGTACTGGCCATGCGACCGCGGGGTTATCTTCTCAAACCGATCGACAGCGAGCGTTTAAAAAAGACTGTGGAAGAAATTGTGGGATAACAGTTTTTTGAATTCGAAATCATACGAAGTAATTGGATAAAGCATGTGAGGGATAAAATGGCAGATCATTTATATTTGACAGAACTGATCGACGTAGAGACATTGCAGCGAGTACAGGATGCCTTTTCAGATATGACGGGAATGGCGGCTTTGACCACCGATGCGGATGGGGTTGCTGTCACAAACGGTTCAAATTTTACGGATTTTTGTATGAAATACACGCGCGCCACAAAGATCGGAGCATTCCGCTGCGGTCTATGTGACAAGCGGGGCGCTGAGATTGCATTGGCAGCAGGACATTCCTGTACCTATGACTGCCATGCAGGGCTTGTGGATTTTGCGGCACCGATCATGGTGGACGGCCGTATGGTCGGAAGTTTTATCGGCGGACAGGTGCTGACCGAGCCACCGGATCTGGAGCGCTATCGTGCGAATGCGCAGCGCATGGGGATCGACCCGGATGCGTATGTGGAGGCGGTCAAAAAGGTCAAAGTACGTGATCGTGAATACGTCAAGAAAGCTTCGGAGGCATTATATTCTATGGCGGATGTGCTCTCTACCATGGCATATCGCGGTTTACAGTCCTATATGGCAAATATTGAGATCGAGCGCGCTGCACGTATGAAATCGGATTTTCTGGCAAATATGAGTCATGAGATCCGGACGCCGATGAATGCGGTGATCGGTATGGCGGAGCTCGCGCTGCGAGAGGATCTGCCGGAGAACGCCAGAACTTACATCCGGCAGATCAAATCCTCCGGACATGCATTGCTTACGATCATTAACGATATTCTGGATTTTTCAAAGATCGAGTCCGGGAAAATGGATATAGTTGCGACAGAGTATGAACCGCTGGCGGTCATCCACAATGTGGTGAGTATGATCCGCACGCGTATCGGCGAAAAAAATGTGCAGCTTTTGACGGATATTTCCCAGAATCTGCCCTCAAAGTTATACGGTGACAGCATCCGTTTTCAGCAGATCCTGATCAATCTTTTGAACAATGCGGTCAAGTTTACGCCGAAGGGGCATGTGAAGCTACTCATTTCTGTTCGTGAGAGCAGTGAAGATGAGATCATCCTGCACGCGGAGATTGCCGATACGGGAAGCGGGATCAAACCGGAAAATCTGGAAAAGATCTTCAGCTCCTTCCAACAGGTGGACAGCAAACGCAATCGCAATATCGAGGGCAGCGGTCTCGGGCTCACGATCACCAAACAGCTTCTGGAGCTGATGGGCGGTTCTATTCATGTGGAGAGTGTGTACGGTGTGGGAAGTACTTTTGTGTTTGATCTGCCCCAGAAGGTCATCGACGCCACACCTGCGGATGTTTCCAGATTGGATGAAGCCGTGGAGAAGATCGATGCTGAGATGGAGAGCTTTACCTTTGTGGCACCGGAGGCACGGGTACTGGTCGTGGACGACAATGCGATCAACCTGACCGTGACGAAGGGTCTTTTGGAACCACTGGAAATGCAGATCGATACGGCACTCAGCGGAAGGGAAGCAATCGAAAAGGTGCAGCAGACGATGTATGATCTTGTGTTTATGGATCATATGATGCCGGAGATGGATGGCGTGGAGACGACGCACGAGATCCGCAGACGCTTCCCGGAATATGCAGATCTGCCGATCATTGCGCTGACGGCTAACGCGGTGAATGGTGTGCAGCAGATGTTTCAGGAAGAAGGACTCAACGATTTTGTACCCAAGCCCATGGAATTGAACGTTCTTGTAAATGCTGTCCGCAAATGGCTGCCAAAGGAAAAAATGCAGATGCGCAGGGGGGAGATCCTGGATGTCAAGCCCCAGACGGTCGAGCGGGCAAAACTTCCGCAGATCGGGGATCTCGATATTCAGGCAGCATATGCGAAACTGGGAAGCGAGAGGTTGTTTTGGAGCGTGCTTAAGGAATACTACCGTGTTATCGGGAAAAAATGTGCACTGATCCAAAAGTACTGGGAGCAGCATGACCGAAAGTCATACACCGTTGAGGTGCATGCGCTGAAGAGTGCTTCCAGACAGATCGGTGCCATGCGTCTGGCGGATGCGGCTGAGCGTCTGGAGGCAGCGGGAAATGCGGGGGATGATGCCATGATCGATGCCCAGACGGGAGCTCTGCTGGAAAAATATCGATCTTATCGGGACATATTGGCTCCCTGGTGCGCCGAGCAGGAGAAAAAGGAACACAGTGACAAACTGATTCCGGACGAGGAACTGCACCGGGCGCTGGATGAAATGCAGGAGGCGGTGGGAGAACTGGATATGGATGCCATAGAGGCAGTTCTGGAGAGACTTTTGCAGTATCAGTTTGGAGAGGAAGAAAAAGTGCTTTTGGAACGTTTGCAGGAGGCTGCTGCAGATTTTGATGCGGAGTGCTGCGAAACATTGATCAGTGAATGGAAGAAAAGGAAACGTATGTGATGAAAAGATGGATCGGAATTCCGCTTGCCATCATCCTTGGTGACGGAGCGGCAAAAAAATGTGCAGAGAAAAAGCTGGCGGACGGAAAAACACAAGAGCTCTTTGGCGGGCGTGTCCGTCTGCACCTGCTCCACAATCCCGGTGTTGCTCTCGGCGCACTGAAAAGGAATCCGAAGCTGATCCTTGTGGTCAACAGTGTGATGCTGGGGATCGCTGCAGATGAATATGGGCATCTGTTAAAGGGAAATGGAGAGACTGCGGCAAAGACCGGACTTGCGCTGCTCATCGGAGGCGGTGCCAGCAATCTGATCGACCGCGTACAGCGGGGGTATGTGACGGATTATTTTTCCATTGATGCAGGTAAGCGTTTTCAAAGACTGCGAAAGATCGTGTTCAACTGCTCCGATTTCTGTGTGTTTGCCGGAGTCTTGCTTTATTTTTTCGGAAGATCAAAGCGCCGGTAGTACAGCCAGGGCAGTAGAAAGCTTTTTGGCATACGCCGAAAGGAACAAAAGCCTTCAGCGCACATCAAAATCGATGCCGTGGCTGCTTAAAAAACGCGCTGCCAGCGAATCCCAGGCATTGTCGAAGGAGCGGTCCAGCGTGAAGGTGCGATAGGAAACACCGGCGGTGAGTACCAGATGACCGTCGCGGAAGGTCAGATTCAAAAAAATACCGCTCACGTCCTCAGCAGTGAAACCGGTGTCTACCGAAGTGATCGTTTTTATGGCATTGGCGGGAGAGAGCAAAAAAACGAATTTCATGTAAAGCGGAGTGTGTTTTCCTCGGATCAGCTCATAGCAGATCGGGCGAAAATGAGAAAAGGGAAGATACTCACTGCCGTCGGCGGTGAGGTCAGCCAGTTCTTCTGTATCAAAAAATTCCCGGTTGATATGTCCGTCCACACTGTACGAGATGGCTCCGTGGATCGTAGCTTCTGCCAGAAGAAAATGGTCAAACAGCTCGGTTTTTAAGAGCCGGTTCATAAATTGCTTTTGATCTTTTAAATAAAATGCTTTCATGTGTATACTCCGATGACTGCTTTTCTACCATTATATCATAGAAGATCATTATAAGCCAAATGAAAATAAACGCTAAGGGAGATGTCATGATCAGAACAAATAAATGGAAAAAATTGTGTCTCATACTGCTGTCTGCGGTGCTGCTTTCTGTCGGGTGCGGAAAGGAGGAACTGGCAGATGTGATCGATCTCGCAGTGTCTGAAAACGAGCGGAGTGAGGTCGTCTGTGTGTCATCAGACCGTTATGTGCACAATACGCTGAACGAGGATCAGCAGATCGTCTATGACGAGATGCTTGGTGCGATCATGAACATGGAAGAAATCGTCCGACTTTCAACGACAGATGAGTCGGATGTGAAGCGGTGCTATGATGCCATCTGTGCTGACTACGGCGAGATCTTCTGGGTGGATCAATGTTCTTACAGACAGATCTTGCTGTTTGGAAGAGCCTGTGCAGTTAATTTTACCGTGAAGTATGCATATACGCCGGAGGAGGTTGAAAATTACAAAAAGCAGATGCAGCCGGTCATAGATGGCTATCTGGAACGGCTGGAGGAATGCGAAAGTGACTACGAAAAAACGGAAGTGCTCTACCGGAAACTTATCCGTGAGGTCGACTATGATATGAGTGCGGAAAACAATCAGAATATCTTAAGTGTTTTTCTTGGGAAAAAGACAGTGTGCCAGGGTTATGCGTGCGCAATGCAGTATCTTTTGCAGCAGTCAGGGATCCCGTGTGTGATCGTGACAGGAATTGCGCAGGGCCAGCCCCATGCATGGAATATGGCAATGCTTGACGGGGATTACTATTATATTGATGTCACCTGGGGGAATACCGATTTTCTGGGGGAGAGCGGCAACGCGGCAGGCAGCATTAACTACGGATATCTGAATATCACATCAGAGGAGCTGCTGATCAATCATCAGCCGAAGGTGGATTTTCCCCTCAGCATCTGTGACAGTACGGAAAATAATTATTATGTAAAAAAGAAGCTGTATTTTGACAGCTGGGATCCAAATGCGATCGGAGCGAAGATCGCCCGCGCATTTGAAAAGGATAAGGACAGCATTTCCGTGAAACTTGCGGATGGGGAAATGCTCACCCGCGCAAAGAGCTATTTTATTGATGAGCAGCATATCACAGATTACTGTGTGGGTATCTCACAGATCTATTATGTGCAGGACACGGAACTCCATATTCTTACGATCTATTTTTGATGAAATATTAATTTTTTATAAATTTGAGAAAAGGGCTTTTCAAATACATATATTTATGCTACTGTAATCTAGTAATGAAAACTACATGATACATAGCGTGAAAAAATATGATGTATTTTCGGAAATTGTGTATACTAATATATGAGAAAAAATGCGAAGCAGGAGGCAGACATGCGTTATAAGATCGTGATTGACAGCTGCGGTGAGCTGACAGATACACTAAAAAAAGATCCGCATTATGAAAATGTTGCATTGGAGCTGGATGTGGATGATTATCATATTCTGGATGATGCAAGCTTTAATCAGGCGGAGTTTTTGCAGAAGGTAAAGGAGAGTCCCAACTGCCCGAAATCATCCTGCCCGCCGCCGGCCCGTTTTATGGATGCGTTTGGTGAGGATACGGAGCATGTCTATATGGTGACGCTGTCTTCTCAACTGTCAGGTTCCTACAACAGCGCGATGCTGGCAAAGGAACTGTATGAGGAACAGCAGGAAAACCGGGACGGAGCCAAGCACACGAAGATCCATGTGTTTGATTCCAAGTCCGCTTCCATCGGAGAAACGCTGATCGGCATGAAGATCCAGGAGTATGAGGAGGCTGGTTTGTCCTTCGAGGAGATCGTTGAGAAGGTGGACAGCTATATTGCAGAGATGAACACGTTTTTCGTTCTGGAAAGTCTGGAGACACTGCGCAAGAACGGACGTCTGAGCAATCTGAAGGCAATGCTGGCAACTGCATTGAACATCAAACCGGTCATGGGTTCCACGGATATGGGTACGATCCAGCAGCTCGGTCAGGCCAGGGGTATGAATAAGGCACTGGAGAGCATGGTGGAGAAGATGCTTGCCGTCACAAAGAACTGTGAGGAAAAGGTACTTGCGATTTCCCACTGCAACTGTCCGGAGCGTGCAAAACGCGTGTGTGAGCGCATCGAGAAAATGGCCCATTTCAAAAAGATCGTGATCGTGGATACTGCCGGTATCAGTTCCATGTATGCCAATGACGGCGGTGTGATCCTGGCGGTCTAGAGTTTATAAAAAGTTCATAATTAACGGCGGAAAAGCAGGGCTTCGCGCCTTGCTTTTTTGATGTATAAAATTTATAATTAACCTTTAAGGGAGAAGGTGGATATTTTTGCAGGAATTCCAGGAACAGGTGGAACGCTTTGAAACAGAACCGGTCGTCGGTTTACAGCAGGCGCAGGTAGTACAGCGCCGGGAAGAAGGATTGACCAACAAAAGTGTTTCCTCTGCCACAAAGACGACATCAGACATTATCAAAGAGAATGTCTTTACTTATTTTAATGGTATTTTTTTGATCCTTGCGATCCTGCTCATCGCGGTGGGATCCTTTCGGGATCTGACGTTTCTGATCGTGATCACGGCGAATTCCGTGATCGGTATCATACAGGAGCTGCATGCGAAAAGGGTGCTGGATGATCTGACGCTGGTGGGACGGGCGAAGGTGACTGCTGTCCGGGACGGCGTGCGGGTGGAGGTGGATTCTGAGGAACTGGTGCTGGACGATATGGTGATCCTGTCGGCAGGCTGTCAGATCCCTGCGGATGCCATTGTGCAGAGAGGAAGTGTTTCCGTAAATGAGTCGCTTCTGACCGGTGAGTCGGACGAGATCGTGAAGCGTCCGGGTGATGAGTTGCTCTCCGGCAGTTTTATCGTATCCGGAGAGTGTATCGCAAGATTGGAACAGGTGGGTGCAGACTCTTATATTTCCAAGCTTACGCTGCAGGCGACCAAATCCAAAGAGGGCGAACAGTCAGAGATGATCCGTGCGCTGGACAAGCTGGTAAAAGCAGTGGGTATTCTGATCATCCCCATCGGTATCACCCTGTTTGTGCAGCAGTATGTGATCAGTGGAAATGATCTGAAAAACAGTGTGACAAGCATGGTTGCCTCTGTGATCGGAATGATCCCCGAGGGACTGTATCTGATGGCAACGGTAGCGATGGCGGTCAGCGCCACTCGTCTGGCAGGCAGACAGGTGCTGATCCACAATATGAAATGCATCGAGACACTGGCGCGCGTGGATGTGCTTTGCGTCGATAAGACCGGAACAATCACGGAACCGCGCATGAGTGTGCATGCTGTACTGCCGATGCTGGATGAGTATGATGGCAGAACTTCTGAGGAATGGCTTGCTGCCTTTGCGGGTGCTCAGGCACCGGACAATATCACGATGGAGGCGCTGCAGGAATATTTCAGTGATGCAGCTGTCAGACTCCGCGCCGACAGCGTGCAGGGTTTTTCTTCAAAGACCAAGTATTCGGGTGTGCAGTTCGGCGAAAGGTGTTTTGTGCTGGGCGCGCCGGAATTTGTGCTGCGGGAAGATTATGCGGAGCAGGCGGGGATGATCGAGGAACACTCGCGCGCAGGCTACCGTGTGCTCGTCTTTGCGTCCTATGACGGTACGCTGAACGGAGAGGCGTTGACAGGCAGGGCTACGATACTTGCCTATGTGCTGCTTTCCAATCCGATCCGTGAGGGCGCAAAGGAGACCTTTGCATACTTTGCCCGTCAGGGCGTTCAGGTGCGCGTGATCTCCGGCGACAATCCGGTGACTGTATCGGAGGTAGCGGCCCAGGCCGGCATTGCGAATGCAGGCCGTTACATTGACGCTTCCACGTTGAAAACACCGGCGGATCTTGCAAACGCAGCTACAAAATATGTGGTTTTCGGCAGAGTGACACCGGATCAGAAGCGTGCGCTGGTGCGCGCCATGAAGGCGCAGGGTGAGACTGTTGCCATGACCGGAGATGGTGTCAATGATGTGTTGGCACTCAAAGATGCGGACTGCAGCATTGCGATGGCATCCGGAAGCGAAGCCGCATCTCAGGTGGCGCAGCTTGTGTTGCTGGACTCGGATTTTTCGAGGATGCCTGCAGTTGTGATGGAGGGACGCCGGGTTGTAAACAATATCGAGCGTACGGCATCGCTGTTTCTCGTGAAAAATATATTCTCCATGCTGCTGTCTATCTTCTCTGTGTGCATGGTGCTGGAATATCCGCTGGAGCCGGCGCAGATCTCACTGATCAGTATGTTTACCATCGGTATTCCGGGATTTATCATGTCGCTGGAACCCAACAAAGAGCGGATCCGGGGCAGATTTTTGTCCAAGGTCATCCTGAAGGCATTGCCTGCGGGACTTACGGATTTTCTTGTGGTCAGCGCAATGGTGATCTTCTGTCAGGAATTTGCCGTGAATGCGGCGGATGTGTCAACCGCATGTACGATCATCGTGGCGATCGTCGGTTTTATGATCCTGTACAAGATCGCTTCTCCCATGACAAAAGGCCACTGGATCATGCTGATCGGCGTGATCGCCGGCTGGCTGTTTTGCGTGATAGAGATCAGCCATCTGTTTGCGATCAACAGTATTTCCAAGCAGTGTGCAATGCTTCTGCTCATTTTTGCAATGCTCACAGAACCGCTTTTGCGTTATCTGAGTCTGTTGGTTGAAAAGGTCAGGGAGTTGTATCGCAGGGTCCTGAAGAGAATGAGAGGGACCGGTGAAAGGAAATAGTTGTATGGAATTATCAATGAAAAAAAAGGCGCTCAGGAAGCAAAAGAAAGTGGATAGAGATGCACTGACACCTTCCGAGCGCGGAGAACGATCCCACGATATCTGTGAAGCGTTGTGGCAGATGCCGGTCTTGCAGGAAGCACGGGAGGTTTATTGTTATGCGCCGATCGGGAGCGAGACAGACATCTGGGAGCTGGCAGAGCGTCTCTGGGCAGCCGGAAAGCGTCTGGCGTTTCCGCGTGTGCTGGGAGACGGATCAGAGGAAATGGAGTTCTACGAGGTGAAAGACCGCGGAGAACTGGAAGAGGGAGCCTTTCGCGTGCAGGAACCGGTCATGGACGGGCGCATACCGGTCGAATGGAAGGGTGCACCGGTTCTGGTGCCGGGTGTGGCGTTCGATGTGTCCGGGGCACGATGTGGATACGGAAAGGGTTACTATGACCGGTATTTTGCGGCGCATCCGGAGCTGGTGCGCATCGGTGTCGCCTTTGAATGTCAGCTGTCGGAGGAACTTTCGGACTGTTGTGAAGCAACGGATGAGCGGCTGGATTATGTACAGACGGAGCGGCATTGCTACGCGGCGGTGGATGCTATGTCCTATGAACAGCTGGTAGAAAAGATCAGTAGCAGCAGACGCTTCGGAAGAGCACCGGGTATCGAGTGTTCGGCCGCGGTCATGGAGCTGTTGGGACATCCGGAGAGGGAATTGTCCTTTGTACACATTGCGGGAACGAACGGAAAGGGTTCCGTGGCGGCATTTCTGCGGGAGATCTGTGAGAAGGCAGGAGTGCGGGCAGGGTTGTTTACCTCACCGCATCTGCAGGAATTTACGGAGCGCATACAGATCGGGCATACACAGATCCCGCGGGAAAAGGTGCTTCAGCTGGGACGGATCGTGATGGAGGCAAATCACAGGCTGATGGCCTCGCGGGGAATCAATCTGACAATGTTTGACTATTGCCTTGCAATTGGGTTATTATATCTGAAAGAGCAGAACGTTGACCTGGTGATCCTGGAGACCGGCATGGGTGGCAGACTGGATTCGACAAATATCATTCTGCCTCCGGTGGTTTCCGTGATCACCGGCATCGGACTGGAGCATACCGAATATCTGGGCGATACGCTTGGTGCGATCGCATCGGAGAAGGCGGGAATCTTAAAGAGTGGTACGCAGGCGGTGCTGATGGATCAGGAAGCGCAGGCACTGGATGTGTTTACGAAGCGTTGCAGGGAGCTGTCCGTTCCTTACCGGGTGAGCGGAAGCGTGGATGCAGACGGAAATTATAAAAACGAGCATTATGAGATCGGTATGCCTGGTGTTTATCAGAGGAAAAACGCTGCAGCGGCGATCGAGGCAGCACAGCTGCTGGCGCAGAAAGGCTATCCGCAGATCACGCAGACAGCGATCGCAGAGGGGATCCGGGATGCGCGCTGGCAGGGGCGCATGGAGATCGTCAGTGAGCATCCGTGGGTGCTTCTGGACGGTGCGCACAATGTGCACGGTGTGACAGCACTGACGCAGAGTCTGCGGGAGCTGGGAGGCGGTGCGCGGTATACCTTTTTTATGGGTGTCATGGCAGACAAGGATTACGAGTCTATGGTGGAGCTGATCCTGCCTCTGGCAAAGCGCATTTACACTCTGACACCGGACAGCACACGGGCATTGTCGGCAGAGCAGCTCTGCTCGCTCATACGTGCCAGAGGCGGCATTGCAGATACGTGCGCGGACGCGGAGCAGCTGGCAGAACTGGTGCACGCACAGCCGGAAGACGAAAAATGTGTTATTTTTGGCTCGCTGTATCTGATCGGTGAGATCAGGCAGCGGCTTACAGGAATATAGCAGAAAGGAAGGCAGCTGCCGGATATGGGCGGCTGCAAAAGGGGATTTAGAGTTATGAGAGTTACAGTTAAGGTGGGCACGTCCACGCTGGCATATCCCACTGGGCGGTTAAATATCCGTCATGTGGAGGAACTGGTAAAGGTGCTCAGTGATCTGAAAAACGCTGGGAATGAGGTCGTACTTGTATCGTCCGGAGCCATTGGAATGGGCGTTGGTAAGCTTCCCTTGAAGGAACGTCCATCGGATATGCCTACCAAACAGGCAGCAGCAGCGGTGGGTCAGTGTGAGCTGATGTATACATATGACCGTTTATTTACGGAATACAATCATGTGGTGGCACAGATCCTGCTCACCGGAGCCGATTTTGATCACGAGGACCGTAGAAAAAATCTGGAAAATACATTGTTTCGGCTCATAGAGCTGGGGGCGATCCCCATCATTAACGAGAATGATACGATCGCCACGGAGGAGATCTCTGTCGGTGATAATGATACACTTGGCGCAATCGTTGCAAAATGCGTGAGGTCCGACCTGCTGGTGATCTTGTCGGACATTGACGGACTGTACACAGCAGATCCGCGTCAGGATAAAAACGCCCGTTTTATTTCCATTGTGGAGGAGATCACACCGCAGATCGAAGCACTGGCAGGCGGCAGCGGCACTTCGCTGGGAACCGGGGGAATGGCAACCAAACTACACGCGGCACACATTGCGACAGAGGCGGGCTTTGACATGGTCATTGCTAACGGCGCAAGACCGGAGATCCTCTACGATATCGTGGACGGAAAACGTGTCGGCACCAGATTTATCAGGGAGGGAAAACGATGACAACACAGGAGATCTTAGAGGCTGCGCGCAGTGCGAAAGTGCAGATGGCGCAGGCAGATACAGAGAAGAAAAATGCGGCGTTATCTGCGATGGCAGACTGGCTGGTATCCGAGACGAATGCGATACTGATCGCAAACGAGGCGGATCTGAAGGCAGCAGAAGGAAAAATATCAGAAGTGATGCAGGACAGACTGCGCCTGACAAAGGAGCGCATTGCGGACATGGCGGAGGGTATCCGTCAGGTGGCTGCGCTGCCTGATCCGGTCGGAAAGATCCGCTACAGCCACAGCAGACCGAACGGCTTGAAAATCGACCGTGTGGCATGTCCGCTGGGCGTGGTGGCGATCATCTATGAGAGCCGGCCCAACGTGACGAGTGATGCGGCGGCACTGGCCATCAAGAGTGGAAATGCATGTATCCTGCGATGCGGGAAGGAGGCATGGCGCTCCAGCGCAGCTATCGTTCACGCATTAAAGCAGGGACTGGCATCGAAAAAACTGCCTATGGATGCGGTCAGCCTGATCGAGGACACAACTCATGACAGTGCGAATGCGCTGATGACGGCAGTGGGCTATGTGGATCTGCTCATTCCCCGCGGAGGTGCAGGACTCATCAATGCCTGTGTGCAGAATGCAAAGGTACCCTGTATACAGACCGGTACCGGAATCTGCCATATCTATGTGGACAGTTCTGCAGATCTGGATCGCGCGGTGGATATTGTGGAAAATGCCAAGACCAGCCGACCCAGCGTCTGCAATGCGATGGAGGTATGTCTGGTGGCGGAGGATGTGGCAGAGGTATTTCTTCCGGCATTAAAGGAGCGATTAGTAGATGCGCGCGCGGCGGAGGGAAAACAGCCGGTGGAACTGCGGCTGGATGCGCGTGCGGCGCAGATCATAGAGGGAATACCGGCATCGGATACGGATTTCGATACGGAATTTCTGGACTATATTCTTGCGGTGAAGGTCGTTTCCGGTGTGGACGAGGCGATCGCACATATCAGCGCCCATTCCACCGGACACAGCGAGTCCATCCTGACAAAAAATGAGGAACATGCAAAAAAATTTACCACAATGGTGGATTCGGCAGCCGTTTACGTGAATGCGTCCACCCGGTTTACAGATGGAGGGGAATTCGGTCTCGGCTGTGAGATGGGAATTTCCACCCAGAAGCTTCATGCAAGAGGACCGATGGGACTGGAGGAACTGTGCAGCTATAAATATGTCATTCACGGTGACGGACAGATTCGTTAAAGGAGGATGTGTGTATGGGGACATGGAGAAGGCGATTGTGCATGATGCTTGCGGTTGTTCTCGTGGGATGTGCGATACAGCCGACTGTTTCAGTAAATGCGGAAGAAGTGATCGCACAGAATACAGGGCTTCTGGGGGCGTCATCTGCGAAAACACCCTTTGAAAAGTATGGAAAGCTGTCGGTAAAAGGCAGTCAGCTGGTGGACAAAAAAAGAAAGGCGGTTCAGTTGAAGGGTGTCAGCTCACACGGTATGTCGTGGTACCCGCAATACATGAACGAAAAAGCCATGCGCACGATGCGTGACAGCTGGGGTGTGGAAGTCGTGCGGCTCGCTATGTACACGGCTGAGTATAACGGCTACTGTACCGGGGACAAGGAAAACCAGAAAAAACTGCGCAAAGAGATCTACGAAGCGGTGGATGCGGCGGAGAAGCTGGGTATGTATGTGATCATTGACTGGCATATTTTAAGCGATAATGATCCCGCAACTTACCAGACGCAGGCAAAAGCGTTTTTCAAGACGATGGCAAAGCGTTACGCAGATTCGGATCATGTGATTTATGAGATCTGTAATGAACCCAACGGCGGAACAAGCTGGACACAGATAAAAAAATATGCAAAATCTGTCATAAAAACTATCCGCACCTATGATAAAAATGGTATAATCATCGTAGGAACGCCTACGTGGAGTCAGGATGTAGATCAGGCGGCGGCATCGCCCATCACCGGATATAAAAATCTGATGTATGCATTTCATTTTTATGCGGATACCCACAGAGACAGTCTGCGCGCAAAGGTGGAGGCGGCAGCGAAGGCAGGTCTGCCGATCTTTGTCTCAGAGTACGGGATCTGTGATGCATCCGGTTCCGGTGCGATCAACAAATCCGAGGCAAATAAATGGATGAAGCTGTTGGATAAATACAAGATCAGCAGCTGCATCTGGAACCTTTCCAACAAATCAGAGACATCTGCGCTGCTGAAGCCGAACTGTACAAAGACCTCCGGTTGGAAATTGTCAGATCTCTCGGATTCGGGAAAATGGTTTGTAAATATGATGAAAGGATAGGAGAAGTAGCATGAAGGGGAGAAACATATATGCGCTGTGTCTGGCGTCGGCGCTTGTTGCTGCCGGCTTGACAGGCTGTGGCGCGGACAGCGGGCAGACCGCGGATGTGGCGGCAGACAGTGCGCAGAGCACGGCACAGAAATCGGAGAAGGAGGCAGATAACGGTGAAGTACATCTGCGGATATGGGCCGGTGAAGAAGATAAGGATCTGATCGCCACGATCGCGGACAACTTCATCGCGGAGCATGCTACTGAAGCAAACATCACGATCGAGTGGGAGCCGATGGTGGAGGGCGAATGCCGTTCCAACCTGCTGGGTGATGTGCTGAATGCACCGGATGTTTATACGACTACAGACGGAGATATCCGGACGATCGCTGCGGGTGGCGCTGCTTCGGAGGTGCTGAATCCGGATGAGATCCGTGAAAATAATCTGGAGTCAGCCGTGGAGGCGCTCACCATCAATGACAGGATCTATGGCTATCCGATCACTGCAGACAACGGATATTTCCTGTACTATAACAAGGCATATTTTTCTGAGGAGGATATTCAGGATCTGGATACGATCCTGGATATTGCAGCAAAAAACGGAAAGCTGTTTGAGATGGACTGGTCTTCGGGCTGGTATCTGTATTCCTTCTTTGGACAGACCGGGCTGAATGTGGGATTGAACGATGACGGTGTCACCAACTTCTGTGACTGGAACAATACGAAGCGGGACATTAAAGGAACGGACGTGGCAGAGGCATTGTTAAAAATTGCGGCAAATCCCGGATTTAAGAGCACAGGAGACTGGCTGGAAGGTATCAAGAGCGGAGATGTGATCGCATGTGTCAGCGGCGTGTGGGACGAGAATGCGATCAAAGAGGCATGGGGTGACAATTACGGAGCAGCAAAGCTTCCCTGCTATACAGTAGCGGGGCAGAAAGTGCAGATGGCATGCTATTTCGGTTATAAGATGATCGGTGTGAACCCTTATTCCGAGCATCTGGAGTGGGCACACAAGTTTGCGGATTACATTGCAAATGAGGAGAATCAGGAATTGAGATTTAAAATGCGTGGTCAGGGTCCTTCTAATCTGAAGGCGGCTGAGACACCGGAGATCCAGCAGGCGGCAGCGATCCAGGCAGTGCTGGCACAGTCGGAGTATTCGGAATTGCAGCGTCTGGGTGCAAACTTCTGGGATGCTTCCACCGTTCTCGGAAATACGTTGGCGGCAGGCAATCCGGATCATGTGGATCTTCAGGAATTGTTGGATACGGCGGTAGCAGGTATCACCAGTTCAACCGTGCAGTAGGCAGGAGGAAGTTATGAAGCAGAAAAAACCGAAAAACACGCTTAAAACAGAAAAAGTACAGAAGTCAAAGAAGATAAAAGGCTCTAAGAAACAGCAGAAACGACAGAAAAAGTCCAGTATCAAAGGGTGGCTGATCATCCCGGTAGCAGCGATGGGTCTGATGATCGTACTGTCAAACTTTATTTCTGTGGTCAGTCTGCGAAATGTAAATAAGGAAGCAAGCACGATCGCAGATGTTTATCTGGAGGGTATCACAGAGCTGACAGACATTCAGAGTGACATGAAGGATGTGCATAATCTGGCATTGTCCCACATTGTGGCAACCGATTCGGACACGATGATCGAGCTGGTGGATTCTGTGCGTGAAAAGCAGGCTGTGCTCGATGAGGAATTTGTGGCGTGTCGTGTTTATGTAGACAGTCAGGATATGTCAATCTATGAAGGTATTCTGTCCAGCTATGAAAAGTCAAAGATATCCATTGCAAATATGATGGCACTGAGTGCAGATGCGCAGAACGAGGCAGCGTTTGCTGTGGCGAACACAGAATTAAAGAGCAGCATGAACGCCATGAGCAAGAATATCAATACGCTGGTGGATCATGCGCGCGAGGCATCAGGTAAGACACGTGCGGAGCTGGCCACCGTATACCGCAAGGCATTTATCATCAATGTGACAACGGCCGTGCTCGGGGTCCTTCTTCTGCTTCTGGCAGTGGTACTGATCAACAAAAAAGTGCTTTCACCGCTGGAGAAGACCGAAAAATCTCTGGAGGATATCATGCAGGATATCGATCGCAGAGAGGGCGATCTGACGAAGCGTATCAAGCTGTACGGACATGATGAGATCGGATCGCTGGGAGGCGGTATCAATGCCTTTATCGAGCGTCTGCAGAACATCCTTCGCATGGTGACAAATAGCTCCCAGCAGATGAACGGTATTGCAGGAGAGGTCAGCGAAAGTCTGGAGAAATCAAACAGCAGCGTGATGGAGCTGACTGCCGTGACAGAGGAACTGGCTGCTACCATGACCGAGGTCGGAAGAAATGCCGGACTGATCAACGAGAGCACAACATCTGTGCAGGGTGATGTTGCAGAGATGGCAGAGCGTACGGCGAAGATCAGCGGTCATTCGAAGAATATGAAGGCACATGCGGATCGTCTGGAGAATACTGCCCGGACAAATATGGAGCAGACAAGCCGAAAGGTCAATGAGATCCTGGAGGTATTGAATGAGGCGATCAAGGAGAGCGAGAGCGTCAGCCAGGTAAACAACCTGACGGATGACATTTTAAATATTGCGACACAGACAAACCTGTTATCACTCAATGCATCCATCGAGGCTGCCCGAGCCGGCGAGGCAGGTAAAGGATTTGCAGTGGTGGCATCTGAGATCAGCCATCTGGCAAACGAGAGTCAGGAGGCAGCAAACCGGATCCAGGAGATCAACAGTGTGGTTACGGCAGCAGTCAACCATCTGGCAGAGCAGGCAACGGATCTGGTCACCTATATGAATCAGTCTATTCTGCCAGATTACGAGGCGTTTGTGACTGCCGGTGTGGAATACCGGGAAAATGCATCCTATATTGAAACAGAGATGGAGACCTTCGTAAAGAAGACAGATCGCTTGAACGAGAACTTCAATGAGATCGCAGAGTCTATTAATTCTATCACTCGCGCCATTGATGAGGGCGTGGACGGTGTCAATGGAACAGCTGTCAGCATGCAGACACTGGCGATGGAGATTGACGGTGTATCCGGAAAGATGGATGAGAATCAGGAGATCGCAGGTTCTCTGAAGAAAGAGACAGAAATTTTTGTCAATCTGTAAACGTAAAGCAGCCCGGTCAGTTATTCTGACGGGGCTGCTTTTTTCAATGCCTGATCGATGGCATTTAACAGGACTGCCGAAGTATACTGGTTTTCGGCTTCGTAGGTGATGCCATCCAAGGACTGCTGCTCGAGGATCTGATCACGCAGATGCTCGATGGTTGGCTCCATCAGCGGATACATGACGGCAACGCTGTCCTCCAGATCTACCAGGGATATGTCCTTAATGCGGTCTTTGTCTACAATGACCTGCACATCCACACTCCGGTTTTTAAAATCAATGGATGAGGTGTAAACACCCGGTATGTAAGCTGCACTCTCTGCGGTGGGAGTCTCCTTTTTACCCGTACCGAACATAGTGACGAGCAGAACGACAAGAATAACACCCAGCACAAGAAAGATCGCGGTATACACCAGTTCTTTCATATGAAGTACAAGAATTTTTGTCTGACGGCTCACTGGATCGCACCTCCCTTGCGTGTTTAGTTCAATATATGAAACGGAGAACAAAAATATTAAAAATATTTAAATATTTTTGATTTTAGTGCTTGACTTTTGAAGGGGCATAAGATATTATAATACATGTGCTTCACAACAGCACAGAAAAACACATAGAAATGCGATAGTGGCGTAGTTGGTAACGCGCGACCTTGCCAA
>CALZQA010000018.1 GCA_945828315.1 uncultured bacterium
ACACACTGCATATCGTCGGCAGCGTCAGATGTGTATAAGAGACAGGTACTATATTGGGCAGCTCCCGAAGGATGAGGCACCGGCTGTCAGCATTGTTGGAGGAAGAGCCTGCAGCCCTTATGGAAAAGATATCGCAAGGCGTTCCGGCAGATGTCTGGCAGCAAATGGTGTCTCCGTGATCAGCGGAATGGCGCGGGGGATTGACAGCTTTGGCCATGAGGGAGCACTGGAGGGCGGAGGAAACACCTATGCGGTTTTGGGCTGCGGGGTAAATGTAGTTTATCCGCCGGAGAACGCAGCTCTTTATGAGCGCATTGCCGCACAGGGCGGCATCTTGTCCGAGTATCCCCCCGATATGGCGCCGCGTCCCGGTTTTTTTCCGATGCGTAATCGGATCATCGCAGGCTTGTGCGACCTTCTGCTTATTATAGAAGCAAAAGAAAAGAGCGGATCGCTCATTACGGCAGACTGTGCGCTGGAGCAGGGAAAGGATATTTATGCAGCACCGGGGCGCATTACAGATCCTTTGAGTGCGGGCTGTAACCGCCTGATCCGACAGGGGGCAGGCATCCTGCTTTCACCGGAAGAACTGACAGGCGAGCTGGACTTTTTATCCGAAAAAAATAAATTGCCCCTTGAAAAGTCAGAACGCTTGGTGTATAGTTGCCTTGATTTGCATCCAAAATCAATGGAGAAGATCAGCGAGGAAACTGCACTTGACATCGTGACTCTGGCTGAAATATTGTTCGCCTTGGAGGAAAAGGGGTTTGTGCAGGAAGCCTGGCAGAATCATTATATTTCTGTAAACTAGAGGAGACAAATGGGTAATGGCTAAATATCTGGTTATTGTGGAGTCGCCTGCAAAGGTAAAAACGATCAAAAAATTTCTGGGGAAAAATTACGAGGTGGCAGCGTCCAACGGACATGTCAGAGATCTGCCGAAAAGTCAGCTCGGTTTTAACCCGGAAAATGATTTTGAGCCGAAATATATAACGATCCGCGGAAAGGGTGATATATTAGCAAATCTGCGAAAGGAAGTAAAGAAAGCAGAGAAAATATACCTTGCAACTGACCCGGACCGCGAGGGAGAGGCAATTTCATGGCATTTGTACCATGCCCTGAAGCTGGAGGACAAAAAAGTATACCGCATTACCTTTAATGAGATCACACAGTCTGCAGTAAAGGCATCGCTTAAGCATCCACGGGAGATCGATATGAATCTGGTCAATGCACAGCAGGCCAGACGTATGCTGGATCGTATGGTAGGCTACCGGATCAGTCCGGTGCTCTGGAGTAAGGTAAAGCGAGGACTGTCAGCAGGCCGTGTGCAGTCTGTTGCGCTGCGTCTGATCAGTGATCGTGAAAATGAGATCAATGAGTTTATCCCGGAAGAATACTGGACTATCGATGCAGATCTTTATGTAGAAGGAGAGAAAAAGCCGCTCTGTGCAAAACTAGACACCAAAGGCGGAGAAAAGCTGGACCTCACAAATAAAAATCAGGTAGAGGCTGTCAAAAAGGAACTGGAGTCAGAGCAGTTTTTCGTGAAGGAGGTTAAAAAGGGAGAACGAATCAAAAAGGCACCCTATCCCTTCACGACCAGTACGCTGCAACAGGAGGCATCCAAGCGCCTGAACTTTTCAACACAGAAAACAATGCGTTTAGCGCAGCAGCTCTATGAGGGGGTGGATATCAAAGGCCAGGGAACAGTCGGTATCATCACCTATCTTCGTACCGACTCTGTTCGTGTGGCAGAAGAGGCAGATACGGCAGCCAGAGCGTATATCTCGGAAAAATACGGAGCGCAGTATGCCGCGGATGCACCGAAGGAAAGTCAGTCGAAGGGAAAGATCCAGGACGCGCATGAGGCGATCCGTCCCACTGATATCACCCGCATGCCGGTGCTGATCAAAGAGTCCTTATCCAGAGATCAGTTCCGCCTTTATCAGCTGATCTGGAACCGCTTTGTGGCAAGCCGTATGAATCCGGCGCGCTATGAGACGACATCTGTCAAGATCGGGGCAGGAGACTATCAGCTGCATGTCTCCGCATCAAAGATCGCGTTTGAGGGATTTTTATCAGTATATACGGCTGACGATGAGGAGAAGGAGGAGAGCAATGTACTCCTAGGCTCCATTGACGAAAATACGAAACTTTCTTTAAAAGAGATCGATGCAAAACAGCATTTTACGCAGCCGCAGCCGCATTTTACAGAGGCATCTCTGGTGAAGACTCTGGAGGAGCATGGGATCGGACGTCCCAGTACCTATGCGCCGACGATCACAACATTGCTGGCGCGCCGCTATGTGACAAAAGAGCAAAAAAACCTTTACATGACAGAGCTTGGTGAGGCGGTAAATTCGATCATGGTGGAGGCATTCGGAACGATCGTTGATGAGCATTTCACTGCAAACATGGAGTCTCTGCTTGATATGGTCGAGGAGGGAAAAGTACAGTGGAAGACGATCATCAGCAACTTCTATCCGGATCTGGAAGAAGCGGTTGCCGAGGCGGAAAAGAAGCTGGAAAAAGTGGAGATCGCCGATGAGGTGACGGATGTCATCTGTGAGGAATGCGGTCGGAATATGGTCATCAAGTACGGACCGCATGGTAAATTTCTGGCATGCCCCGGTTTTCCGGACTGTCGCAACACCAAGCCTTATCTTGAAAAGATCGGAGTGCCGTGTCCTGTCTGCGGTAAGGAGATCGTGTTGCGGAAGACAAAGAAGGGCAGACGCTATTACGGCTGTGAGAATAATCCTGAATGTGATTTTATGTCATGGGCAAAGCCGGTGGCAAAGAAGTGTCCGAACTGCGGCGGATATATGGTAGAAAAGGGCAGCAAGCTTGTTTGTGCCGATGCGCAGTGCGGTTATGTGGAAGTAAAATCAAAAGAAAACTAAAATATTTCAATTTTACATTGAATTTTCAGAAAAATGGGTGTATGATTTCCATACATCCATTTTTTTGCATATGATGCAGAGAGAATGTAGTGTAATGAAAGGAAGACAAGTTATGAGCGTACAGCTTCTGGACAAGACGAGAAAAATCAACAAGCTGCTGCACAACAATAATTCTTCAAAGGTCGTATTCAACGATATCTGTGAAGTGCTGACAGACATTCTGGACTCCAATATACTTGTGATCAGCAAAAAAGGAAAGGTGCTGGGTGCCAGCCAGTCTGTTGACACGAGAGAATTGAGCGAGTTGATCGTGGATGAAGTAGGCGGTTTCATTGATCCGATGCTCAATGAGCGACTGCTCGGCATTCTGTCAACAAAGGAGAATGTGAATCTGGAGACACTCGGTTTTGTGACAGACATTAAGAATTATTCCGCAATCATCGCACCCATTGATATCGCAGGAGAACGCCTGGGCACGCTGTTTGTTTACCGCATGGAGCAGAGTTATGATATTGATGACATCATATTGACGGAGTACGGAACAACAGTGGTGGGGTTGGAAATGCTGCGGTCTGTCAATGAGGAGAGTGCGGAGGAAAGCCGTAAGATACAGATTGTTAAATCAGCGATCTCAACGTTGTCTTTCTCGGAGCTTGAGGCGATCATACATATTTTTGACGAACTTGGCGGAAAAGAAGGCATTCTTGTGGCGAGCAAGATCGCAGACCGTGTAGGCATCACCCGATCGGTGATCGTGAATGCACTTCGTAAGTTTGAGAGTGCGGGCGTGATCGAATCCAGATCCTCCGGCATGCGCGGAACGTATATCAAGGTGCTCAATGATGTTGTTTTTGACGAACTGGATAAGATCAAAAAGGAGCAGAAGCACAACTAGATATTGTGGTCCGACGAACGGAATCGTGCGGAAAGTAAAAGGATTTACCGTAGTGTAGATCCTTTTTTTGCATTTAATTTTGTTCACAGAACGGCAATATCTTGTGCATAAGGCGACAAAAAAGTACAAGATTATGTAAAAAGTGACAAAAAAGTCTTGTGTTTTTTTTGAAATAAATTATACTAGAAATAGTAGATAGGTGTACTGTGCGTATTTGCGCAGGGAAAGGAGTAGAAAATATGATTCAGAGTAATGCTTACAGCTACATCAATGTGCTGGACAAGGCCTTGGATGCCAGCAACCTGCGCGAGACCGTGATCACAAACAATCTTGCGAATGTGAATACACCCGGCTACAAGCGGCGCGAGGTGGATTTTGAGAGCCTTCTGCAGCAGGAGCTGGATAAGGTAAAATGGAATTCGCTGGACGAGAAGATCGAAGATGTTGAGCTGGGACATCTGGAGGCAGGTGTACATTTTGATATGCAGGCATACGGATATAATTACCGGCTGGACGGCAATAACGTGGATGTGGACGTGGAGAACGTGGAGCTTGCTTCCGAGCAGCTTCGCTATCAGCTTCTTGCCGACAGTGTGACGCAGGAGTTTTCCAGATTACAGACAGCGATCGGCAAGTAAAGCTGAACGGATACAGACAGGAGGAATAACAGATGGGATTATTTCAATCATTTGATATCAGTGCGTCCGGCATGACTGCAGAGCGCTTTCGGACAGATATTATTGCACAGAATATCGCAAATGTGAACACGACACGTACCGAGGACGGAACCCCTTACCGCAGAAAGGTCGTTACGTTTGCAGAAAAGCGTTCCACGCCGTTTCAGGAGATGCTTGAAGGGCAGTATAGGAACTTTAAGGGAACCGGAGTAAAAGTAACTTCGGTAAAGGATGATACCACAAGCGATTATATCATGGAGTATGATCCGTCACATCCGGATGCGGATGAGAATGGGTATGTGTCCTATCCGAATGTCAATATTGTGACAGAGATGACGAATCTGATCGATGCCAGCCGCGGCTATGAGGCAAATGCGACTGCGTTTGAGGCAAGTAAGGCAATTGCGCAGGCGGGCATCCAGATCGGTAAGAGTTAAGGAGGCATAGCAGATGGATATTTCATCGATCCGTAATATACAGTCTAATGCTGTGGCTCAGGCGGCGCAGCAGACGAAGGTGGATGGTGACAGTACGTTTGATTCTATCTTTTCAACGGCGCTTGGTATGTTGGATGAGACGAACCAACTGCAGAATACCGCAGAGTCTCTGGAAATCCAGTTTGCGCTGGGATTGGCGGACAATACACATGATCTGCAGATCGCACAGAAGAAGGCAAACACTGCGCTCGCTTATACGGTGGCGGTGCGCGATAAGGTGTTAGAGGCATACAACAGCATCATGAACATGCAGATGTGATTCATAAGAGCCGCGTAATCGAGCGGAGTCTCTGAATTATGATTGAGAGGAGATAAAACCATGCAGGAACGGTTGAGACAGCTTTTGGAGCGAATCATAGACTGGTGGAAAAAATTTAACAGAAAACAGCAGATCCTCCTGATCAGCGTTGTGGCAGTGGTCGCGATCGCGATCGGACTGACGGCGTTTATTATGACGCGTCCCAAAATGATCGAGCTGACGTCCTGCGAGGATACGAAGCAGGCCGGAGAGGTGAAACAGCTTCTGACAGATAATGACATTGCCTATGAGGTCAGCAATGACGGACTGGTGTTTACGATCCATGCGGAGGACGAGGCGAATGCGCGTATCCTGCTGGGATCAAACAGCCTGCCGGTGAGCGGTTTTACGATCGATGATGCATTAAACGGCAGTTTCACAACAACTGAAGCGGACAAAGACCGCCGTTATCAGGTTTATCTGGAGCAGGAACTGAAGGATACGATAGAAGTACTGGATAACGTCAAAGAGGCGAAGATCCGTATGAATATTCCGACAGATGACGGTACGCTGATCGCGCAAAAAGAGCCTACTTATGTGGCAGTCGTTCTGGATCTGGACGGTGAGATGGATGAGGAGCAGGCAGCCGGACTGGCGAGACTGGTGGCAGTGGCTGTCGGCAATGACAATACCGATGAGATCACGATCATGGATACGCAGAACAATACACTGTTTGCGGGCGGCGATGAAACGACCACGATCGGAGCGGCAAACTCTCAGCTGTCGTTACGCCAGAAGTATGAGCAGGCGATCAAAAAGAGCGTCAAGGATGTCATGATCGGCACGGAACTTTACAATAATGTAGAGGTCGGCATGAATCTTGATATGAATTTTGACAATGTTGAGATGACCAACCACGAGTTTTATGCACCGGAAGGACAGTCCCAGGGCTATCTGGATTCCGAGCAGTCCTATGAGTCGAATGCAGTCGGAGGACTGGCAGCGCCTCCCGGAACAGATTCCAACGATGAAAACTCCTATGTTATGGAGAACGGTGACTATACAGAGTCTTCCGTCAATGAGATCAAAAAGGATTATCTTCTGAGCGAGCGGCTGACAAAGACGAATGGTGGGGCAGGAAAGATCAATTATGACACCTCCTCTGTTTCCGTGGTGGCTACTACATATGTGACCTACAATGAAGATACGATGAGAGCGACCGGACAGTTGGATGGTACGACTTTTGAGGAATTCAAGGCAAACAATTCTGCCCGTGTCAAGACAGATGTGGATCAGGATTTTTACCAGCTGGTTTCAAATGCGACTGGTTTTCCGGCAGAGAATATTTCGATTGTTGCATATGAAGTACCGGTGTTCCAGTATTCGACCGGAAGCGGGCGGACAATGGCAGACTATTTTCAGATCTTGCTTGCAGTGCTGATCTTTGCACTGCTTGGATATGTGGTATTCCGTAGTACCAGAAAAGAGCAGATTCAGGAGCTGGAGCCGGAATTGTCGGTGGAATCACTGCTTGCCTCCACCAGAGAGAACGAGAGCGATATGGAAGATATTGCTTACTCTGAGAAATCCGAGGCACGATTATTGATCGAGAAATTTGTTGACGAAAAGCCGGAGGCTGTCGCATCACTGCTTCGCAACTGGCTGAATGAGGACTGGGATTAAATTCTTGGCTTGGGAGATTATAGTTCATGGCAAACGAAGAATATTCCGGCGTCCAGAAAGCGGCGATCCTCCTGATCGCGCTTGGACCGGAAAAATCAGCAAACATTTTCAAACACCTCAAAGAGGATGAGATCGAGGAACTGACGCTTGAGATCGCCAATACCAGAAGTGTATCTCCGCAGACAAAGGAGGCTGTGCTGGAGGAGTTCTATCAGGTGTGTCTGGCACAGCAGTATATTGCAGAGGGCGGTATCGGATACGCGAAGGAACTGCTGGATAAGGCTCTCGGTGAGGAACAGGCACAGATCGTGATCACCAAGTTGACTGCGTCTCTACAAGTGCGCCCGTTTGAGTTTGTCCGCAAGACGGATCCTTCTCAGGTGCTCAACTTTATCCAGGATGAGCATCCGCAGACGATCGCGATGATCCTTTCGTATTTATCATCAAGTCAGGCGGCAATGATCCTCGGATCTCTCGCACCGGAAAAACAGGCAGATGTAGCAAAACGTATCGCGCTGATGGATCGTACATCACCGGATGTCATCAAGGAGGTTGAGAGTGTGCTGGAGCGCAAGTTGGCATCTCTGGCAAATCAGGATTACACGATCGTCGGTGGTGTGGATGCGATCGTAAATATTTTGAACACGGTAGACCGTGGAACAGAAAAGCATATCATGGAGTCACTGGAGATCGAGGAGCCGGAGCTGGCAGACGAGATCCGCAAAAAGATGTTTGTATTCGAGGATATCCTGCTGCTTGATGACCGCGCGATCCAGCGTGTGCTGCGTGACGTTGACAATAATGATCTGGAGATCGCTTTGAAGGGTTCCAATGAGGAAGTAAAGAGTGTTGTACTGAAGAATCTGTCCAAGCGTCTGGCTGCCATGATCGAGGAGGATATCGAGTTCATGGGACCGGTTCGTATGAAGGATGTAGAGGAAGCACAGCAGAAGATCGTTGCGATCATCCGCAAGTTGGAGGATTCTGCTGAGATCGTCATTTCAAGAGGCGGAGGTGACGAGGTAATTGTCTGATTTTTACCGAAACAATTATGTGATCCGCGGGGAGCAGGTCAGACGTGTGATCAATACGAATGATATCATTGCCGAGAAAATGCAGGCGATCGTTGAACAGCAAAAGCAGGCCCAGCGTGAGGAACTGATGCGCAAACGCCAGGAAGCAATCGATGCCGGCGAGACTGAGTTTACGGAAGGGTTGTTTGCCAAAGAACTGGAGCTGGAACCGGAACCGGAGCCGCAGATCGACTATGTGGCGCAGGCAAAAGAGCAGGCAGAGCAGATCATCTCCGAGGCAAATGCGGAGGCGGTGATGATCCATGACAAGGCATCGAAAGATGCCGATACTTTGCGTGAGATGGCGAGACAGGAAGGTTATCAGGCGGGTTATGCAAGTGCAAGTCAGCAGGCAAATGAAGAACTTCGTGCAGGGCGCGAGGCGCTTGCCGGACAGGAGCAGGAACTTCAGACACAGTACGAGGCTGCGATGGCAGAGCTCGAGCCGAAACTTTTAGATACGATACTGACCGTGTTTGATGAGGTGTTCCGGATGCAGTTTGCCGGCAAACGGGATATGTTGCTGCATCTTGTTAAAAATGCAATGCGCGGTATCCGTGAGACGAGACAGTACAAGATCCGTGTCAGTGAGGCGGAAGTTTCCTTTTTGCGTGAGCACAAGGAGGAACTGCAGGAAAAGGTTGGTGAGGATGTGCAGATCGAGATCGTCATGGATCCAGAACTGTCCGAGAGTCAGTGTATCATTGATGCAGACAGTGGTGTGTACGACTGCAGTCTGGATGTGGAGCTTGATAATCTGATCAGAGACTTGAGAAGTTTGGGAGTATAAAAACGGATGGACGTACGATATGATTTGAGTAAATATTTGCAGGTCACAGACCGTTTTTTTTATAATTGTTATGGAAAAGTGGCAAAGGTTGTCGGCTTGACGGTGGAATCGATCGGACCGGAGGCAAAGCTGGGTGACCTTTGCCGTATTGTTGTGGAAAAAGATCAGGGGCTTTTTGTTATGGCTGAGGTTGTGGGTTTTCACGAAAACCGTCTGCTTTTGATGCCCTATGAGAGTATGGACGGAATTGGAGTTGGATGTGTCGTAGAGAATACGGGGCATCCATTAACTGTTTCTGTGGGGGATGAACTTTTAGGTCACACGCTGGACGGACTGGGACGGCCCACCGACAGTGACGAAGAGATCATCCTGCCAATGCAGTATCCCGCAGATCGTCTGCCGCCGGATCCGATGAAGCGAAAGATCATTGATGAGGTGCTGCCGCTTGGCGTGAAGGCTGTGGACGGACTGCTCACAGTCGGCAGGGGACAGCGTATCGGTATCTTTGCCGGCTCCGGTGTCGGAAAAAGTACATTGATGGGTATGTTCGCCCGGAATACGAAGGCAGATATCAATGTGATCGCATTGATCGGAGAGCGAGGCAGGGAGGTGCGGGAGTTTATAGAACGTGATCTCGGCCCTGAGGGTATGGCGCGTTCCGTTGTTGTTGTGGCAACTTCCGACAAACCTGCTCTTATCCGAAAAAAGGCTGCGATGACAGCAACAGCGATCGCAGAATATTTCAGGGATCAGGGAAGGGATGTGCTGCTTATGATGGATTCGTTGACACGTTTTTCAATGGCGCAGCGGGAGATCGGGCTGGCTTCCGGTGAGCCGCCGGTAACACGCGGATATCCACCCAGCGTATATGCGGAACTGCCAAAACTTTTGGAACGCGCGGGAACATCGGAGCGGGGGTCGATCACAGGCTTATATACCGTGCTGGTGGACGGTGATGATTTCAATGAACCGATCACGGATACTGCCCGTGGTATTCTGGATGGACATATTGTATTGAACCGCAAGCTGGCACAGAAAAACCATTATCCGGCCATCGATGTGTTGGCCAGCATTTCCCGTGTGATGAGTTCCATCGTTTCAAAGGAGCAGAAAGCAGTCGCCGGAAAGCTGAAAAATGTCATGGCGACCTATGCAGAGGCTGAGGATCTGATCAATATCGGTGCCTATAAGAATGGTTCCAATAAGGAGATTGACTATGCGATCGCGAAACATGCGGCAGTCAATGAATATCTTCTGCAGCAGACAGATGAAAAATTTGAGTTTGAGCAGGAAGTGGAAATGCTGAAAAACATTTTTGTAAATTAGTCCCGAAGGATGTGATCGAATATGGCAAAGTTTGTATACCGGATGCAGAATATTCTGGACATTAAATATAAACTGGAAGAGCAGGAGAAAACTGCTTACGGAATCGCTAACCGGCGCCTGCAGGAAGAAAATCAAAAGCTCCAGCAGCTCATGCTGCGACGGATGGAGTATGAAAAACGTGCGGGAGAGTTGGCGGTGGGAAAGATCGATGTCCGTGCGATCCATGAAAATAAACGCGCGATCGACACGATGAAATCTCTGATCCGCGACCAGATCATGCAGGTTCATGTGGCAGAAAAAAATGTGGAACTGGCGAGAAAACGCTTAAACGCGGTCATGGTGGAACGAAAGGCACAAGAGAAGCTGAGGGAGAAAGCATTTGAGGAGTTTAAGGCACAGCTTGCCGCAGAGGAGGCAAAGGAGATCGACCAGCTCGTGAGTTTTACTTATCACGATCATACACAGGAAGAGTAAAGGTGGTGTCGCTTATGGCAGAAGAAAAAGAAGTTACAAAAACAAAAGCGGAACTGATACAGGAAAAAGCAGCGAAAAAAGCAGAGAAGGTTGCTGCGAAGGAGGCAAAGCGCAGGGAGAAGCTCATAAAAAAAGGAATTGATCCGGATGATCCTGATTTTGAGGATGATGGCGGGATCGGGGGCAAGGTTGCAGTTTTTCTTGCCACTGTCATTATTATTGCCATCTGGCTCGGTATCTTAGTGCTGGTGATCAAATGGGACGTAGGCGGCTTCGGGTCGACGGTCATGTATCCGATCCTCAAGGATGTGCCATATGTAAATAAGATCCTGCCGGAGGTGGAGATGCCCATCGAGCAGCAGCAGTATCCCTATACCACGCTCAGCGAGGCGACGGACTATGTCAAACAGCTGGAACAG
Source organism: uncultured bacterium (assembly GCA_945828315.1). GTDB lineage: Bacteria > Bacillota > Clostridia > Lachnospirales > Lachnospiraceae > W0P33-017. Next base: position 10,976 of record CALZQA010000018.1, read on the forward strand.
CAGCTTGCTGAGGCGCAGGAAAAGATCGACAAGAAAAATGACCGTATCAAAGAGTTGAAAGCACAGCTTGAAAAGCTATCTGTATACGAGGAAAAAGAGGCGGAATTTGAAGAATTAAAACAAAAATTCGATGAGGAGGTTGTTTTTTCCGACAATGCGCCCGATATAAGTAATTATCAGGAGTACTATGAAGCCATTGATCCGGCGAATGCACAGGTCATCTACAGACAGGTGCTGGAGCAACAAAAAAAAGATAAAGAAACAGAGGATTATGTGGCTACCTACGCCAGTATGAAACCCAAAAAAGCTGCGGCGGTGTTTGACACGATGATGGATGACAATTCCAAGCTTGTAGCAGATATTCTGGGGGCAATGGATACGCAGTCACGGGCCAATATCATGGCAGAGATGAATGCGGAAAACGCTGCGATCATTACCGCTATCTTAGAGCCCTAAGGCTCTTTGAGATAGAAAATATCATGAAAGGAGGAATATGCTTTATGACACAAGTGACAAACCTGAACTCCACTGTGAGTGCACCGGCTAGAACGAATGCTTCGTCAAGGCAGGAAAAATCACAGGAACTGCTTGCTGAGTTTGCCGGTATCATGAATCAGAACGCTCAGAGTTTTTTGAATACGGCGACTGATTACGGAAATCGGACCGGAGAGATGTCAGATGATGTGTTTTCCATGACATGTACTGGAGAGACTGCACAGAAGAATTACGAAAAATTCGGATCTACAGGCAACCGGAAGATCACTCAGGCAAAGACGGAGTCTTCAGACAGCGAAGGCGTTTCACGGAAAGCAGAGCAGCTGGCAGATGATGTAAAGGATGCTGTGCAGGAGACCATGCAGGTATCGGAAGAGGATATCGAGCAGGCGATGGAAGTGCTGGGAATGGAAGCACTTGATCTGCTTCAGCCGCAGAATCTGATCGAACTGGTGCAGAAACTTACCGGAAGCGAGGACGTGAGTGCATTGCTCACGAACGAAAATTTTCAGATCACCATGCAGGAAGTGACAGGGCTGATCGCCGATTTTCAGCAGGAGAACGGGTTAAATGCAGCACAGTTTTCAGATCTGTTAGCGCAGCTCTCAGCGCAGATCGATGAGCTGGGGGAGACGGTGAAGGAGCTCCTGAATGTGGATGAGTCGACACAATCCGTACCAGTGACGGACGAACAGACAGACGGATTGCCGGAAGAGATTGTGATCGGGCAGGAATTACCTGGGGAAGATGTACAGGCAGCGCAAAAGATCACGTCAGCAGTTGATCGGGAAAATCCGGTGGTACCGTCCACACAGGAAGAAACGAGAACTGCTTCTGAACAGGTGACCGATCAGCCGGTAGTTATGGCGGAGGAGAATACGGAGGAATCCACGCAAACTACAGGGCAGGAAAAGAATCCTACATCACAGGATGAGAAAAGCAAACCGCAGAACTTTACAAATGCATCGGAGCAGGAAGAACCTGCGATCGCTGAGCATCACACAGGTGTTTTCCGAGAAAACACGGTGATAGCGAATGATCAGATCACGACATCCGCACCGGAGACATCTCAGGTACAAAGCTACATGGAACTGGAACATCTGATGGATCAAATGGAAGGCCTGGCAAGAAGCTTCGCTTCCGCAACAGGTACGACGGTAGAGATGCAGCTGAATCCGGAAAATCTTGGACGACTGGTTCTCAGCGTGACCGAAAAACATGGAAATGTGACCGCACAGATTACAGCGTCCAATGAGCAGGTAAAAGAAGCACTGCAGACCCAGATGGTGGAACTTCGTTCGACTCTTCAGGCGCAGGGAATCAAGGTGGAGGCAGTAGAAGTGACTGTCGCGACACATGAGTTTGAACAGAACCTTGATGGAAATGCCTCAGCAAACGGACAGATGCAGGAACAGTCTCAGAGACAGGCAGCTGAACAGCAGAACGGACGACGAAACCTCAATATCAACAGTCTGGACGAGCTTCCCGGTCTGATGAGTGAGGAGGAGACGCTGGCTGCACAGATGATGCGCGATAATGGAGGCACGGTAGACTTTACCGCATAACAGACGATTATCGGAAAGGAGATGAAAATATGGCTTTATGGCAAAAAGTGGAAGATGGCAAGGTTGTTGACACCTCAGCAAGCGCCACATCCTCATCAAAGGAAAAGACGAACAATAATCTTGATAAGGACGATTTTCTGAACCTGCTGGTGGCACAGATGAAATATCAGGATCCGCTGGAACCGCAGTCAAATACCGAGTATGTATCACAGCTTGCAACCTTTACACAGGTAGAAGCAACTGAAAACATGGCACATACGGCAGAGAGTCTGGAGGCAGGCGGACTGATCGGAAAGACGGTGATCATGCGTCCGACAAACTCCGTGACCGGAGAGACCAGCGATGTCGTAGGCGTTGTTGACTATATGATGAAAGAGGGCAGCAATATTTATCTGGCGATCAATGGATCACTTTACAATCTGGATGATCTCTATACAGTTGCAGATTCGGAATATATGGATGCAGTCGTGATCGCGGATGATTTTGAGAGTACGATCGCGCAGGTACCGGATGCAGACCATGTATCTCTGGCAGACGAGGAGACATTTAAACAGATCCGCAAGCAGTATGACAGCCTGACGGATTATCAGAAAGAGTTTATTGCAAACAACAGCAAGGAATCTCTGGATAAGTTTTTGGCTGCCGAGACAGCACTCAATGCGCTGATCGCACTCAGAGATATGATCGCAAACGGCGGCAATACTTCAGGCGAAAACGAAAACGGGGAAAATGACGCAACCGAAGAAGACGGCACGGAGGCCACGGCTCCGACGGAGTAATAACTTCCGCAGACAGGAGTGAGATGATGAATCAGACGAATGCAATTCGAAACGGATTTCATTCGATCGAACAGGTGACGGACACTTATCTCAAAAAAGGTATCAAGGAATCCGGTAAAACTGCCGAAATATCTTTTGACGAGGTGTTACGGGCAAAGCAAAGCGAGCTTGATCCGCTGAAGTTTTCCAAACACGCGGTGAACCGCCTGAACGATCGGAATATCAGCCTTTCCGCAGAGCAGAGCAAACGGCTTGCGGATGGCGTATCAAAAGCCGGTGCAAAGGGAATCAATGAGTCACTGGTGCTTGTAGACTCACTGGCATTTATCGTAAATGTTCCGAACAAGACAGTTGTCACAGCGATAGACCAGGCAGACGCGGGCGAAAACATTTTTACAAATATTGATGGCGCAGTTATCGTATGATCGCCGGACCTTACAGGAAGCGAACGTCTCTGACTGACAGATGAGACGACGATAGTAAACAGGCGCCAAAGAATGGAGGTCATTTCATTATGATGAGATCACTTTACTCTGCTGTGTCAGGATTGAAGACACATCAGACAAAAATGGATGTGATCGGTAACAACATTTCAAATGTCAATACCGTAGCGTTCAAATCATCCAGTGTAACCTTTAGTTCCATCATGTATCAGACACTCTCCGGAGCATCCGGAGCGAATGCGGAAGCGGGCACCGGTGGTGTCAACGCAAAGCAGGTCGGTCTTGGTGTGACGACAGGTTCCACTTCACTCAGTATTACTTCGGCAGGTGCGTCCGAGACGACCGGACTGCCCTTTGACTTAAAGATCACAGATAAGAGCACAAGCAGTTTCTTTATTGTAAATAACGGATCTGAGAATGTTTTTACAAAAGCAGGTTCCTTCTATGTGGACGGTGCAGGAAATCTTTGTATGAAGTCCACCGGATACACGGTCATGGGCTGGGGTGTGGATCCTGAGACACAGACGATCCGCAAAGATACCGTATCTGCCTTAAAGGTGATGTCTCCCGAAAATATGACATCAGAGCCGGAGGCAACGACAAAGGCACGTTGTACCGGAGTTGTGGACAGCAAAAATTCACAGATCACGTCATCTACCGGTTCTGTGATGAATCTGCTGGTGTATGATAATCTCGGATATCCCTATACTGCAAGATTTTCCATCCAGGCACAGGATACCCAGGGAGGTAAGTATGCAGTCAATCTGACGGATATCATTGATGCACAGGGAAAATCGATCCTGGCATCAAACATCGCGCTCGGTGAGTTGTTTGGACCGGGTACTGGTGGCAGCGCCCAGGGCAGCAATACCGATATCACTGACAATTATGAATTCTCCACCGGAAAGAGCAAAAATGATATCAACCGTGCCATCCAGACAAGCGCAGCAAGTAAGGCTGCGGCGGCAGGAGGCACAGCAAAGCCGACGTATACATATTATTGGGATGCGGCAGATATCAATGCGCAGCTGGGGCTGACCGGCAAGCTGGCACTTCCGGATGGATACCGCGTGCGGTTCGTTTCAGAAAAGGTGACTTATGACGAGGCATTGGCTGATCTGAAAACGATGACCGAGGCAAATAAAAAATACATTTATGTAGAGGATGCTTCCGGAACGGTTGTTGCGGAAGGAGCTGCAACGGTAACCGATCCTCCGACGACCCAACAGACCGGAGATACGGTGACATCAGGTGTCAGCTGGAAATTTTATGATGGAAAGATAGATGAAAACGGTAACTTTGTAAGAGAAACAGATAGCGCAACAAATGCGGATAAGGAGAGTAGTTTTAACCTGACTAAAACGCAGACATTGGAGGACTATACATCTCTTGGAGCCATCGTTACCAGTGATCAGGGTATTACAGGTTATAAATTCAATGTTGAGGATATTCGGGATGCACTGAGTCTGGATAAGCAGACCTATCCGGAAAATTCCGTGATTTACTACTGGCCGACTTATGCGTCAGGAGATATTACAGTCACGGATGCGACCGGTACAACAACATTTCAAAGTAAAGTGGCGCTGGAAAACGGAACAAAAATTCCTGAGCCCAGTAAGACGGTTGGTGTGGAAGAACTGCTCAAAGATTACTCCTATACATCGATCACCGGTTCCGATCTTGCAAATGCGACTGCAACGACCGGCCCGATCTTTACAGAGGAGCCGCCCTATGATGCAGAGATCCGTTATAATATGTTCGGCGGAAATTACCATATTGTGACTCCGTCAAAAGACGGTTTTACATTGCAGTTCAACACGGTGGACGGTACGCTGACAAGTGTGGGCGGTGGAAATAATCTTTCACAGACCCTGAATCTGTCAAAGCTTGCAGCTGCAGGTTACGACGGATTCAAGGATGTGACTATTGACTTCTCATCCCTGCTCAACTATAACAAAAACGGTTCCACCACCGCAGCCATGAGTGGCGGAGATGCGGATACTGCCGGAAAGGGTAAAAAGCTCGGTGCCATGACCGGAATGAGCGTAGACCAGAGCGGAAAGATCTATGCGTCCTATGACAACGGAAACACGGTTCTGCTGGGACAGATCTCGGTGGCACAGTTTGCGAATGCTTCCGGTCTGGAGGCAACCGGTGACAACTGCTATCGCGCAACCTTGAACTCCGGCGATTTCGACGGCATCGGCGTAGAGATCGATGCAGACGGAAGCTCCATCAGTGCAGGAGAGCTGGAAATGTCAAATGTCGATCTGGCAGGAGAATTCACTTCCATGATCACGACACAGCGTGGATTCCAGGCAAATTCCCGTGTGATCACGACTTCAGACACGATGCTTGAGGAATTGATCAATCTGAAGAGATAACAATTGAATAGGTTAATTATATCTTGGGGAATGGGTTTACATCCTTCCCCAAGATGTGGTATAATCGGTGTAATTAGGAGTAATTTCGACTTAATTATTGCCGATTTTTTCCATGTCTGCGGAAATATCGGGTAATGAAATCATGCGATCATAAAAATGTGGACAAAAAATGACAAATCAATTACTATAGATATTAGATTAGGATTTTGATGATTGGGGCAGGTGAGTAGATTTTGGATTTAGCGTCTTTGATTGGTATGCTTCTGGGCGTGGTAATGGTTGTATTCGGTATTGTCACCGGTGACGGCGGTTTTTCATTGTTGCCGAACTTTGTCGATTTGCCGTCTGTAATTATCACGATCGGAGGATCTCTTGCAGGTGTTATCGCCTGTAACAAGCTACCGTTTATGGCAACGGGCTTTAAGGGAATTGCTCTCAGTATGAAAGAGCCGGGTTATGATCCGGCGGCTATGATCACGAATATTATCAACCTTTCCAATGTGGCAAGAAAAGAAGGTTTGCTGGCATTGGAGGAGGCTGCGTCTGATATAGAGGATGCCTTTTTGAAAAAGGGCATCATGCTTGTCGTTGACGGAACGGATCCTGAGCTGGTGCGCGGGATTCTGGAGACGGATCTTTCCTGTACAGAGGATCGTCATAAACAGGTGATCGGTTTTTGGGAAAAATGGGCAGAGTTGGGTCCTGCATGGGGAATGATCGGTACATTGATCGGTCTGGTAAACATGTTAAAGAACCTGGAGGATGCATCTACCATCGGACCAAATATGGCGGTTGCGCTGTTGACGACACTTTACGGATCATTGATCGCAAACTGGCTGTGCAATCCGACTGCGACCAAGCTGAAACTGAACAATGCAAATGAGATGATCATCAAACAGATCATTGTTGAAGGACTGCTGTCCATACAGGCAGGAGAGAATCCTCACGTGATAGAGGAAAAATTAAAGACCTTTATCACACCGAAGGATCGTGAGGTGCTTGGGGCAGGCGGAGGTGAAGAGTAGTGGCAAGGCAAAAAAAAGAAGATCCGCCTGCTGGTTCGCCCGCATGGATGGCGACATTTTCAGACTTGATGAACCTGCTGCTCTGCTTCTTTGTACTCTTATTTTCCATGTCTACGGTGGATGCGGAAAAGTTTCAGGTGGTGATCGCTTCTCTGCAGTCACACTTCAGTGTCCTGCAGGGCGGAGCTTCGTCTATCGGTGACGGAGAGATGGTTGGTGCCGGCATTAATCAGCTGCAGTATTATGATACCTTCTATAATCCGGATGCCAATAGTCAGGGAAAAGGCCAGTTTGAGGAGAGTGGTCAGCAAACGAGCGCTGACGACAGCGTCATTGAAAAGGGTGATCCCGGACAAAATACCGGTCAGACGGGTGAAGATCCGGGTGCAGACGGACAGTCACAGGAACAGCAGGACGGACAACCGTCTGAGAGTCAGCAGTTGTCTGAAGAGGAACTGCAGGAGCAGTATGAGCAAAAAGGTCTGGAAGAGTCCGAGAAGATGGCGGACAAGATCAGTGAAAGTACTGCAAAATACGGAATTCAGGATCAGGTAGAGGTATCATTCAATGCACAGTATGTGATGATCACGTTGAATGGAGCTGTACTGTTTGACTCCGGATCTGAAGTGATCAAGCAGGAGGCATTGCCTCTGGTTGACAAGGTTGGAAGGATTTTAGACCACTATACCAGTAATATCATTGAGGTAGAAGGACATACGGATAATGTGCCGATCCATAACGGACGGTTCGAGGATAACAATGTGTTGTCCATGTATCGTGCACTTTCCGTTGCGGATTATCTGCGCGAGGTCACATCGATAAATCCGGCACATATCAAGTCCTCCGGACGGGGAGATTACGTGCCGATCGCGGATAATGCGACTGCTGAGGGACGTGCATTAAACCGGCGTGTTGTGATCAAGATCTATAACTCCTACAACTCAGATGAGGAATAGATGCTGAATATAGATAGCTGAAGAAAGAAAGGTAGCAAAGCCATGAAAAAAAATTTGATGTCAGTGTTGATTCTGGCACTGCTCGTTGTGAATCTGGTGTTGACGGCAATCACGATGATCAGTATCGTGCCCTCGGCAAAAAAGAGTAATGAGCTGATCTCCGAGATATGCACCGCACTTGATCTGGAGCTTGCAAGTGGCAGAAATGCAAATCTTTCCAGTGTTCCGATAGAGAATCTGGTGCCTTATACACTGGAAGGTTCTCTTACGATCAACTTGAGAAACAGTGATGACGGAAAAGAACATTATGCGATCGTTTCTGTCGTGCTCTCACTGGACAACTCCAATGAAGACTACGAGACCATCGGGCAAAAAGGGATCGTTGCGAAAGTTTATGACTCCAATATTAAAAATATCGTAAATGATGTTGTTCATACCTACACCAAAGAGGAGATCCAGACGGATCCGGAGCGTGCGGAGAAGGAGATCCTTGAAAAACTACAGGGATTCTTTGATTCCAATGTGGTCGTGGACGTAGGTTTTGTCCAGGTGACTTGTGAATAGCCTTTGCAGACAGCATGGTAAAGCAAATAGAAATGAACCAAAGGTGGTGAGGATGAATGGGTGACGTACTGTCACAGGGCGAAATAGACTCGTTGCTGCAACAGTTGAGCAGCGGTGAGATCGATGCGGAAGAAATCAAAGACAGTGGTGACAAACAGGTCAAGAATTATGATTTTGCACGCCCGTCCAAATTCTCCAAAGAGCATCTTCGCACACTGGAGATCATCTTCGAACATTACGGCAGACTTTTATCGACAAATCTGCCGGTATACCTGAGAAAAAATATACAGGTGGAGGTTATGAACTCCGAGGCAGTCACATACTCAGAGTTCTCCAACGCCCTTTCCAATCCGGTGTTGCTGGGAGTAATCGAATTTGCTCCGCTGCACGGAGATATTCTGATGGAGCTGGCGTCATCGCTTGGTTACGCGATCGTGGATCGTATGCTTGGCGGAGCGGGGCTTCCGCTGGAAAAAACGAGAGATTTTTCCGAGATCGAGCTGCTCATCATAGAGCGAATCATGAATGTGTGTGTGAATCTGCTTCGGGAGCCGTGGGAAAATGTTACGGAGATCCAACCACGGTTGCAACGCATAGAGACCAACTCACAGTTTGCGCAGATCATTTCACCCGGAGAAATGATCGCAATCGTTACGATCAATCTAAAGATCGGCGATGCGGAGGGCTTGATGAACATCTGTCTTCCCTTTATCACACTGGAGCCGGTCATGGATAAATTGAACACGAAGTTCTGGTATTCGAATATGCAGGTCAAGGATGAGGAAACCTATCAGGATGTGATCGAGGATCTCATCGAGCATGCACCGGTATCTGTGAAAGCAGTGCTTGGAAAGAGTCAGATCTCAGTCTCCGATTTTGTAAACCTGATGCCCGGTGATATCATCCGGGTAGATACCGAAGTAGACCAGGAATTGGATGTATATGTTGGAAATATGAGGAAGTTCACTGCACTGCCGGGATCATCCGGTCAGAATTATGCAGTGCGTGTGACATCAGTGATCAGAGAGGAAGAGTAGGCAGATGGATGGAGTATTATCACAGGAAGAAATCAATGCTCTGTTGAATAATCCCGGTGGGATCAGCAGTGCAGGAGCTGCAGCATCCGGAGGCAGTTCGGGAAGAGAACTTCTGACACCCGAAGAGAAGGATGCGATCGGCGAGATCGCGAATATCAGCATGGGTACTGCGGCTACAACGCTGTTCTCGCTGGTAAACCGAAAGGTAGAGATTTCTACGCCGGTAGTTTCCACTGCGACATGGGATGATGTTGTAAAGAATTATGAGCGTCCCTGCGTATTTATCCGAATCGCATATACCGTGGGATTGGATGGAAGCAACATTCTTGTATTAAAAGAGAATGATGTAAAGATCATCACAGATCTGATGATGGGTGGTGATGGGACAAATACAGATGGTGAGCTGGGTGAACTTCATTTGAGCGCGATCAGCGAGGCGATGAACCAGATGATGGGAAGCTCAGCGACATCGTTATCTTCCATGCTTAGCAAGACGATTGATATCTCACCGCCGGTGGCGGATCTGATCGATCTGCAGGAGAACGTGGACGAGGGATCTATTGATGAATTTCTGGCGGGTGAGTTTGTGAAGATTTCCTTTAAAATGGAAATTGGAGATCTGGTAGACAGTGAGATCATGCAGCTGTACCCGGTCTCATTTGCAAGAGACATGTGCCAGTCAATCGCCAGAAATATGGAGATGGACGCGGAAGATGCACAGATCGGTATTGCAGATACCGCTCACAAGGCACCGGAACCGGCCGCTGCGCCTACACCTGTTCAACAGCAGACACAGCCGCAGCCGGATATGGGGATGATGAATCAACAGATGATGAATCCGCAGATGATGAATCCGCAAATGATGAATCCGCAGATGATGAATCCGATGATGTATCAACAACCGGTCAATGTACAACCGGCACAGTTTACTCCGTTTTCCGGTGAGTTTGCAGCACAGTTTGCAAAGGAAAATATCGATCTGATCATGGATGTTCCTCTGGAAGTGACGGTTGAGCTTGGAAGAACGACAAAGTCCATTTCAGAGATCCTGGACTTTGCACCCGGTACGATCATCGAATTGAACCGTATTGCCGGTGAGCCTATTGATATACTTGTAAATGGTAAATATGTAGCAAAAGGTGAGGTTGTTGTCATCGAGGAGAGTTTCGGTGTCCGCATTACCGAGATTGTAAAGTAAAACCTATGATTTTATTAGTGTCCAACAGTTTTTTAAATAGTGTGATCGATCTGATCACGGTACTAGTGATCTTTCTCTTTGTGCTGGCACTCACTTATTACGTGACACGGTGGATCGCCGGTTATCAGAAGACAAAGACCGCGCAGGGGAATCTCTCTGTGATAGAGGTGATACGTGTCTCTAATAACCAGTACATACAGATTGTGCGTGCAGGGACAGATAAGTACCTTGTGGTTGGCGTCAGCAAGGATCAAATGACGCTTCTTGCAACGCTGACTGAGGAGGAACTTCGGGCAATGCCTCCGCAGACGGAGGACCGTACATCAAAGATAGGACAAAGCTTTTCGGATATTCTGGAGGAATTCAAAAAGAAGCATGCGAAGTAAAGCAAAAAAGATTTATTGTAGTGTTTCATTTATAGTTGCAGTGATTGTGTTTACGTTGGTGTTGACGATCGGACTGACTGGTCAGACAGCGTATGCGTCACCGACTGATATGCCGGATAATTCAGGCAGTCTGTCCGTTACACAGGATCAGGATCCGGGGGATATCCGGTCAGATGATGTGAACGGACTTTCTATTATCTATAATAATGAAAATGGAACGATGTCTGCAACAGTCCGGATCGTACTGTTGCTAACGATCATTTCGCTGGCGCCCTCCATCCTGATCATGATGACATCCTTTACACGGATCATTGTCGTACTGCACTTTCTGCGTGCGGCGCTCGGTACCCAGACAACGCCGCCAAATCAGGTGCTTGTGGGGCTGGCGCTGTTTCTGACATTTATGATCATGTCGCCGGTTTTTTCCGAGATCAATGAAAATGCGATCAAGCCGTTGGATGCAGGTACGATCACGCAGAAAGAAGCAATCGAAGCTGCGATGGATCCGATCCGGGATTTTATGTACCAGGAAACGGAGCGTAAAGATGTGGATCTGTTTTGCGATATCGCAGGTGTGACCTATGAGACAAACGATGATATTCCGACCAGTGTGCTGATCCCGAGCTTTATTTTGAGTGAGTTGCGCACGGCATTTATCATCGGATTTTTAATTTACATACCGTTTATTGTAATTGATATGGTAGTGGCATCGATTCTCATGTCCATGGGAATGATGATGCTTCCGCCGACAACGATCTCCATGCCCTTTAAGATCCTGCTCTTCATTCTGGCAGACGGTTGGAATCTTGTGATCGGCAATGTGGTAAAGACGTTTTACTGACAATGTATTTTGAAAGAAAGGGTGATGTAAAATGCTTTCGGAAGGTGTGGTTTTAGATATTGCAAGAGAGGCATTTACAACGATCATTATCACGGCAGCGCCGGCACTTTTGGTATCATTGATCATTGGTCTGATCGTCAGTATTTTTCAGACAGTCACTTCCATACAGGAGCAGACACTGACCTTTGTGCCGAAGATCATAGCGGTGTTTCTCACGCTGATGTTATTAGGCGGATGGATGCTGGATAAAATGGTAGATTTCATGACAAAGCTTTGGAATAACTTCAGTTTATATATCGGATGATAAATTATACTTTTTCACTGCTTACATTTGAATATTATCTGTTAGTACTGGTGCGCATCGCCAGCTTTGTCGCGGTGGCACCTTTTTTTGGACTTAACAGTGTTCCTACGAGGGTTAAAGTCGGTTTTTCAGCGGTGATGGCTATACTGGTCGCACAGGCAATGCCGGCAGAGGTGGCTTATGATGGGATGCTCGAATATGCGATCATCGTAGTAAGAGAAGCGATCACCGGGCTTACACTTGGTATGATAGCGAATGCGTGTACATATATTATTGGTTTTGCCGGTCATATGATCGACATGCAGGTCGGTCTGTCAATGGCGCAGGAGTATAATCCTATGACGCGGACACAGGAGAGTATTACCGGTAATATGTATTATTATGCGATCATGCTCCTCTTATTGATCTCAGATCTGTACCACTATATCATTAAAGCTGTTGCTGATTCTTTTACGCTCATACCGGTCAATGCGCAGATCTTCAACTGGGAGTATCTGGCAGACAGCGTGGCCACGCTTGTGGTGGACCTGTTTGTGATCGGATTTCGCATCATGCTTCCTGTGTTTGCCTGTTGCATGGTCATGAACTGTATTCTCGGAATCATGGCGAAGGTGGCACCGCAGATGAACATGTTTGCAGTCGGTATCCAGATCAAGATTTTTGTCGGCTATGCTGTACTGGTGATAACCGTGGCTCTGCTGCCGCGTGCGGCAGCATTGATCGGTGAGGAAGTTAAATTGATGCTGCGAATGGTTGTAAAGGGGATGTATGGAGCTGGCTGATCACGAAATGTTATTGATCTACGATCTTCAGTTTTTTGCAAAAGATGGTCCCGGTGGAGAAAAAACAGAGCCGGCGACATCAAAAAAGCTGAGTGATGCCCGCAGCGAGGGACAGGTCTGCAAGAGCAGGGAACTCGATCAGGCTGCATCGCTTGTGGCACTCTTTCTGACGCTGAAGGTGATCGTTTCCTTTATGGGAAGCAATTTTTTGCAGATCTTTCATGATATCTACAATAAAATACCGGAGTCAGTGTCAACGCGTGAAGTGAATTCCGTTGCAGTCATGTCGTATCTGCATCAGGCGGTATTTGTTTCCATAAAGCTGGCAGGTCCGTTTTTTGCGGTCGGCGTGGTGGTTGCCTTTCTGATCAATATCATTCAGGTCAAATGGAAGGTCAGTACGAAACCATTAAAGCCGAAGCCGGATAAGTTTAATCCGATCAACGGATTTAAGCGGATGTTTTCCAAGGATTCATTGTTTGAGCTTGTCAAGTCTATTGCAAAGATTGCACTGATCTCAGTCATCGCTTATATAACACTGAAATCTCACCTGGAAGAGATCTTTCTGTTGTATAATATTACATTACAGCAGGCAATTGCCGAGATCGGTACACTGGTCATTGATGTGGGCTTTCGTATCGCTATTATCTACTGTATCATTGGAGCTGCAGATTATATTTATCAGAAGCACAAATTCAATGAAGATATGAAGATGACCAAACAGGAAGTAAAAGACGAAATGAAAAATACTGAGGGAGATCCTCAGATCAAGAGCAGACAGCGTCAGCGCATGCAGGAGGCATCGCGCAGACGTATGATGCAGGATGTACCGAAAGCGGATGTTGTCATTACAAACCCGACGCATTACGCGGTCGCATTGAAATATGATGCAGGTACTGGTACAGCGCCTGTGCTTGTTGCAAAAGGTGCAGATCTGATCGCTCAGCGGATCAAGGAGATCGCAAAGGAAAACCATGTGGAGATCGTAGAGAATAAGCCATTGGCGCGTATGATCTACACAAATGTGGAGGTTGGACGTGAGATCCCGCCAGAGCTGTATCAGGCAGTAGCAGAGATTCTGGCAGCGGTCTATCGGACACAGAACCGGATATAGAATATGTAAAAGGAGGGAAAAAGCATGATAAAGCGTGGCGCAGATGTCGGCGTTGCATTATATCTGATGGCAGCGATCATATTCTTTATTGTTCCGATCCCTTCTTTTTTGCTGGATATCTTATTGATCTTCAACATATCAGTTGCACTGGTGATCCTGTTTAACTGCCTGTTTGTGCAGGAAGTACTGGATATGTCGTTTTTTCCGACATTACTCCTGTTTACAACAATTTTCCGTATTTCGCTGAATGTATCGTCTACGCGACTGATCTTAAACAGCGGAAATCCCGGAAATGTAGTCCGGACTTTCGGACAGTTCGTCGGTGGAAACGATATGGTCATCGGTACGATCATCTTTGTGATCCTTTTGATCGTACAGTTTGTTGTCATCAATAAAGGTTCTGAGCGTGTATCTGAGGTAACCGCACGATTTACATTGGATGCAATGCCCGGTAAGCAGATGGCCATCGATGCCGATCTGAATACGGGAGCTATCACAGATGAGGAAGCAAAAAAACGTCGTGAGAAGATCCAGCAGGAGAGCAGTTTCTTTGGAGCTATGGATGGTGCGACAAAGTATGTGAAAGGAGACGCGGCTGCAGGCCTGATCATTACCTTTGTCAATCTGATCGGTGGAACAATTATGGGCATGACCAGACAGGGACTGGTCTTTCAGGATGCGCTGATGCAGTACGGTATCCTGACGATCGGTGACGGCCTGAGTTCGCAGATCCCTTCGCTGGCGATCTCTATGGCGACCGGTATCCTTGTGACAAAAGCATCCAAGGAAGCGGATTTCGGACAGGTGCTCATCAGTCAGCTTTTCGGTATCCCTAAGGTACTGATCATGGTAGGTGCTGTGATCTGCTTTCTGGGAATCTTTACTCCTTTGAATCCGGTTCTCTGCATTGGCATGGGGGCAATCTTCCTCGTAGCAGGACTGAACATGAACAAGAGTATGAGTGTTGAAAAGATCGAGGAGGAGGCTGGCGCAGCAGAGACGGAGGCAGAGGAAATACGGAAGCCGGAAAACGTGGTCTCTCTTTTGTCTGTGGATCCAATCGAGCTGGAGTTTGGCTACGGTATTATTCCGCTGGCGGATGTCAATCAGGGCGGTGATTTGTTGGATCGTGTCGTTATGATCCGGCGTCAGATCGCTCTGGAGCTTGGTACGGTCGTGCCGATCATTCGTTTGCGTGATAATATCCAGCTGAATCCGAACCAGTATATCATTAAGATTAAAGGAATTCAGGTCACAGAGGGAGAAATCCTGTTTGACCATTATATGGCGATGAATCCTGGTTATGTGGAGGAGGAGATCACCGGTATTCCTACGTTTGAGCCGTCCTTCCATCTGCCGGCGATCTGGATCACGGAAAGTCAGCGCGAGCGCGCTGAGAGCCTCGGCTATACGGTCGTTGATCCGCCGTCTATTATTGCGACACATCTGACAGAGGTTATCCGGGAACATATTGCGGAACTGCTCACGAGACAGGATGTGCAGAATCTTATCGACAATGTCAAAGAAAACAATCCGGTGCTTGTGGACGAACTTGTGCCGAAGCTGCTTGGTACCGGTGAGATTCAGAAGGTACTGCAGAACCTTCTGGCAGAAGGAATTTCCATCCGCGATCTGATCACTATTTTTGAGACCCTGGCAGACCACGCGACAACGACAAGAGACACTGATGTACTCACAGAGTATGTCCGCCAGAGCCTGAAGCGCGCGATCTCAAATAAGTATTTTCCTGCCAACGAGGAGACAAGCGTCGTAACACTTGATCCGAAGATCGAGCAGGAGATCATGGGGGCTGTCAAGCAGACAGAGCAGGGTGCATACCTGACACTTGACCCCGAACGCACGCGTGCAATCATCGAGGCAACGGAAGCGGAGGTAAGCAAGCTGGAGAATCTCGGAAAGAGTGCGATCGTGGTGACTTCTCCGATCGTTCGTATGTATTATAAAAAATTGACCGAAGAATACTTGAAGGATTTGATCGTTGTGTCATATAATGAAATTGAATCTAATGTCGAATTACAATCTGTTGGGATGGTGACAGCATAATGACCATAAATAAATTTCAGGGAAAAACAGAAGAGGAAGCAATCGAAAAGGCAAAAAGTGAAATGGGACAGGGACTTGTCATCATGAATGTCAGGGTTGTAAAGCCCAAGGGATTATTTGGCTTTTTAAAGACTCCCTACTATGAGGTGACAGCTGCCATGGAGGATAAAGAACAGTCCACCGTTGCGTCACATGCAACTACCGGAGTGCACAGGAGCATTGATCTTGCGGCAGATGAGCAGATCAATCTTCCGAAACCCGGCGCTGCCCAGCCGTCAGCTGTTCGTCAGGTGGTGCCGCCGGTTGAACCTATTTCCGAGGCTGCCCGGGCGGTGGGAGACATCCTGAATGCCCATGCGGCGCAACAGCAGCAGGCAGAGCCGGTAAAAACGTCCACGTTTACAGACACAGATGTGATCGAAGAACGCCTGGAGAACCTGCAGCAGTTTTTGGAGAAAAAGCTGACGGACGATGCTTCTTCCAAAGAGACCGGAAAAGAAATGGAAGCAGTGATCTCGGAGGACGAAGAGAGCGTCAGGATCTTCCGCATGCTTTACCGGACACTGCTTGACAATGAGGTAGATGAGGTCTACATCAATCAGTTGTTAGACGATGTGATGAAGGTGGCGCGAAAGGGTTCAAGCATGGATTTTATCCTGTCACACGTATATCAGAAGATGATCTTGAAGTTTGGAAATCCCCATGTGATCACCTTGAAAGGGAAAAAACCTCAGATTGCTTTTTTTATCGGCCCGACCGGCGTCGGGAAAACCACGACGATTGCAAAGATCGCTTCAAAGTTCAAAGTGGAACAGGGACAAAAAGTGGCATTTCTCACTGCAGATACATATCGGATTTCCGCAACAGAACAGCTGCGAACCTACGCAAATATCCTGGATGCGCCGTTGACTGTAATCTATGCGCCGGAAGAGCTTCCGGCGGCAGTGAGCAAGTTGTCGGATCATGATCTGATCTTTGTGGATACTGCAGGTTTCTCACATAAAAATGAAGTGCAGCGTGAGGATACGAAAAAACTGCTGCAGATGCTCAGTTCGCAGTACCAGACGATCGTTTATCTTGTATTGTCGGCAACGACGAAATACCGGGATTTAAAAGAGATCTGTGATATGTATCGCAGCATATCCGATTATTCATTGATCTTTACCAAGCTGGACGAAACCAGCGCATATGGAAATCTGCTGAATATCAAGCTGTATGCAGATGCAGACATCTCCTACACGACAAACGGACAGAACGTGCCGGACGATATTGCGGTGTTCCAGTCGCAGGAGATTGTAAAGAAGTTGTTAGGAGGAGACTGATATGGACCAGGCAACAGGGCTGCGCAATGTTGTAAAAATGCAGCATGCCGGCCAAACGCCGCAGGCGCGTGTGCTTACCATCACCAGCGGAAAAGGTGGTGTCGGAAAATCGAACACGGCAGTGAATCTGGCGGTGCAGCTGAGCAGGCTTGGAAAACGTGTGATCATCTTTGATGCAGATATCGGACTTGCGAATGTGGAGGTCATGTTTGGTGCAATACCCAAGTATAACCTCAGTGATGTGATCTACAAGGGGATGTCCATGAGAGATATCATTACGAAAGGCCCAATGAATATCGGATTTATTTCAGGTGGTTCCGGTGTGGTCGGACTGAACAATCTTACAAGGGAACAGATCCTTGGTGTTGTGCAGAGACTTTCGGAGCTTGATTCACTGGCAGACATAGTTCTCATCGACACCGGTGCCGGTATTTCTGACAGTGTGATGGAGTTTGTGATCGCAAGCCCGGAGGTACTGTTGATCACGACACCTGAGCCGAGCTCGCTGACCGATTCTTATTCACTGATCAAAACCTTATACCGGAATCTGGATTTTAATTACAAGGATACGGTCATCAATGTAATTGCCAATCGTGTGAATTCTGCAGCGGATGGGCAGGCCGTGTTTGACAAGCTCAGCTCGGTGGTTTCGCAGTTTTTGAACTGGAATATCAATTATCTCGGACTGGTTCCGCAGGATACCAATATTGAGAAAGCAGTGCGCCAGCAGCAGGTTGTCTCAATCTACGATCCACAGGCGCCGAGCGCGCAGGCATTTGCAAAGATCGCGGAGAGTCTGGTGAGTGGTGAAAATCGTTATTATGAGATCAGGGGCGGGTTTTCACGTATGATATACAACTTTTTGAATCGAAAATAAAAGTTTCGTGTAAGAGGATAGAGAAATATGATAACGGATTTATTACAGATAGGGAATAAAATAGACATTTGTTCACTGGATAAAGATGATATCAGGCGTGCAGAGAACGGTAAAGTACCGATCCTGGTCAGCCAGCTGGAGGCAGTTGAGGATAATGGCGAGCTGATCGTTCACATGCCGGTATACAAGGGGAAGATTATCCTTCTTTCAC
Source organism: uncultured bacterium (assembly GCA_945828315.1). GTDB lineage: Bacteria > Bacillota > Clostridia > Lachnospirales > Lachnospiraceae > W0P33-017. The sequence goes on from CALZQA010000018.1 coordinate 29,323, forward strand.
TCGGTTCCCGTTATGAGATGATCTTTTATACGCGCAAGGGACTTTATCGGGGCGTTTGTCAGGTGACAGACCGCTACAAGGAAGACAATCTGTTTATGGTAAAGGTCGTGCTAAAATCCGGTCTGAACAAATTTCAGCGCCGCGAGTATTTCCGACTGGAGTGTATCCTGGGAATGCAGGCGTATGAACTGACACGTGAAGATGCTCTGCGGTTGGATGGAGCAGCTTTAGAAGATCATCTGAAAGATCCGGAGATGATCATGACAGAGTCGAATTCCGTGATCGTGGACATCAGCGGAGGAGGCATCCGGTTTATAGGCGAAAAGAAGTATGAGGAGGGTGATTGTCTGGCCGTTCGTACGGCACTCCAGAACGAAAATATCGACCAGCCGCTTTTAGTTGTGGTGTCAATTGTGACCTGCAGAAAAGCAACACCAAATATGGAGCGGTATGAAACGCGTGCAGAGTTTTTACATCTCGGCTCAAAGCTGAGAGAGACGATCATTAAGTATATTTTTGATGAAGACCGAAAGATTCGCAAAAAGGAAATGGGCGTATAAATGAAAAAAAATATTTTGGTTGTAGATGACTCTGCACTCATGAGGCGCGTCATCTGTGATATAATAAATTCAGACAATAGATTCCAGGCAATCGATACGTGCTGCGATGGTCTGCAGGCATATGAGAAATTGAAAATGAAGCGTTATGATGCAGTGCTTCTGGACGTGTATATGCCTCGCATGGATGGCTTGCAGCTGCTGGAACGCATACAAGCGGAACATATCAACGCCACTGTGATCATGGTGAGCACACTTACGACAGAGGGTGCAAGCGTTACAGTGCGTGCGATGGAACTTGGTGCAGTTGATTTTGTCACAAAGCCGGAAAATATCATAGAGGCAAAAGGTCAGGATTTTCGTAAGCGTTTGATGGAAATGCTGCAGGCTGTGTTACATATTGATGAGATACAATCGCAGCTGCAGCCTCAGGCACGAACAGCAACACATGAGAGATCACGGATGACACCATCCGTGATGGTAGCACCAAAAGCGAACGATACACCGCGCAAGCGTATGCCTGCACCCCGTAAAGTGAACAATCGGATTGTTGCGCTTGCATGTTCGACCGGAGGACCGAAAGCACTGCATACGGTGTTGCCATCCCTCGATCCGGGAATGGATGCTCCTATGGTACTTGTACAGCATATGCCTACAGGTTTCACTAAATCTTTGGCAGACCGTTTAAATGAATTGAGCAAGGTGACTGTCAAGGAAGCAGAGGAAGGTGAAACGCTGGAGAAGGGTGTGGTTTATATTGCACCCGGCGGCAAACATCTGGAGGTCGTCTGTGGGGTGAACGGAAGTCATAAGGTACACCTGAATGATGCACCTGCCATCGGCGGTTTGAAGCCCTGCGCCAATATCATGTACCAGTCACTGAAGAACAGCCGATATGATGAGATCACTTGTGTGGTACTCACCGGCATGGGTGCGGACGGCACGGCAGGGATTGAGGAACTTGACAAGAGCAAGCCGATCCATGTGATCGCTCAGAATGCACAGACGTGTGTTGTTTACGGTATGCCGCGCGCAGTTGCAGAAGCAGGTCTGGCAGACGAGGTCGTTCCGTTAGAATCGATTGCAAACACGATCATTAAGAATGTGGGGGTAAAATGAAATGGATGTAAGTCAGTATCTTGAGATTTTTATCGATGAGACCAGCGAACATATCCAGAGTTTGAGCGACAATATCATGGCGTTGGAGAGCGAGCCCGACAACAAGGATGTGGTAAATGAGATCTTCCGTGCAGCCCATTCCCTGAAGGGAATGGCAGGTACCATGGGCTTTAAGCGTATGCAGCACATGACACATGACATGGAAAATGTATTCCAGGAGGTCCGTAATGACACGATCAAGGTCGACAGCGACATGATCGACCTGTTGTTCCAGTGTCTGGATGCGATCGAGGGTTATTTAGCGATCATCAAGGAGACTTCTGACGAGGGAACAAATGACAATGAGGCAATTATCCAGAAGCTGAATGGATTTTTAAAGAGTGCAGAGGATGCGTCTGCTGCAGAGGCTGCAGCGCCTGCGGAGGAAGCGAAAGCCGAGAGCACCCCTGCAGTGGGAGAAAAGAAATTCTTACAGCTGGATTTAGAGGAAAAGGATAAAAAGAAAATACGGGAGGCACTAGACGCCGGACAAAAGGTGTACGGAATGACCGTTTATATCTGCAAGGATTGTCTGTTGAAAGCAGCGCGTGCTTTTCTGGTGTTCAAGGCAGTGGAAGAATTTGCAGAGATCATTGTCTATGCGCCCAGCTCACAGGATATTGAGGATGAAAAATTTGAAAATGATTTCAGCATTTTCTTTACGACAGAAGAGGCGTTGGACAAGATCGTAGCAGCGGCAAAATCTGTGTCTGAGATCGAGGATGCGACTGCAGATGCGATCACGGAAGAATTTTTGGAAGATGCGGCTGCAGATATATCTGCACCTGCAGTTCAGGAAGCGGAGGAAGTGACTGATACAAGCACTGCTCCCGCAGCAGCACCCGCGTCAGCACCGGCTAAACCGGCTTCATCCGGCAACAGTGCGGCAACACCGAAAAAACAGACCGGAAAGCCTGTGACCGGCCGTACGGTCCGTGTGGATATCGAAAAGCTGGATGCGCTGATGAATCAGGTCAGCGAGCTGATCATCGCAAAGAACTCGCTTGTTTCCCTTAGCGCGAACAATGGGGCGGGCATGCAGAACCAGACTTATCAGGAACAGATTGAGTATCTGGAGCGCATCACGACAGGATTACATGAATCTGTCATGAAGGTTCGAATGGTTCCGATTGAGAGTGTTGTAAATAAATTTCCCCGCATGATCCGTGATCTGTCCAGAAATCTGAACAAAAAGATGGAATTGATCATGACCGGTGAGGAGACTGAGTTGGATCGTACAGTTGTAGACCAGATCGGAGATCCGTTGCAGCACCTGTTGCGAAATTCCGCAGATCATGGTCTGGAGAGCGCTGAGGTTCGTAAGGAGCGCGGTAAGCCGGAGACCGGAACGATCACACTGAATGCGTTTCAGGAAGGAAATAATGTTATCATTCAGGTTGGCGATGATGGTAACGGTATAGATACAGAGGCTGTAAAGGCAAAGGCAATCGAGCGCGGACTCGTATCGCCTGAGCAGGCAGAAAATCTGTCACAGAAGGAGATCATCGATTTCCTGTTCATGCCGAGTTTTTCCATGGCGAAGCAGATCACAGATATTTCAGGCCGTGGTGTGGGACTGGATGTCGTAAAGTCCAATATCGAAGCCCTTGGCGGAGATGTGGAGGTCAAGAGTGTATACGGTGAGGGATCTACATTTACGGTTCGTCTGCCGTTGACCCTGGCGATCATTCAGGCGCTGATGGTTATCATCGGAGATGAAAAGTATGCGATCTCGCTCGGTTCCATTGTAAGTATTGAGGACATTCCGATCACGGATATCAAGTATGTGGAAGCAAAGGAAGTCATCAACATGCGTGGTACGGTCATCCCGATCATCCGCCTGAACCAGCTTTTGGATATCGCACCCCCGGAAGAGGAGCAGGAAAGTCTGACGATCGTTATCATCTCCAAGGGAGACAAGCAGGTTGGTCTGGTGGTTGATGACCTGATGGGTCAGCAGGAGATCGTTATTAAGTCACTTGGAAGTTTCATCGATAATTCTACCAAGATCATCAGCGGTGCTACCATCCTCGGAGATGGTGAGGTTGCTCTGATTCTTGATGTGAATACACTGATGTAAGGGGGAACGTAAAAGATGGCAGCATATATTGAATCCAACGATGTGACAGAAGAAAAGAAACAGTTTATTGCTGTAAAACTCAGCAGTGAGATTTACGGTATCGATATCGGTTATGTAGACACGATCGTTCGTATGCAGAAGATCACCCGTGTGCCGAAAGCACAGAGTTATTTTAAGGGTGTCATCAACCTTCGCGGTGAGATCGTGCCGGTCATGAGTATCCGCCTGAAAATGGGATTTGAAGATGACGTGTTTACAAATGCCAGCCGGATCATCATTTTAAAGATTGAGGATCAGGGAAAGCTGGGCGTGATCGTTGATGAGGTCAAAGAGGTCGTTAACCTCGGTGAGGATGAGATCGATAAACCCAGTCATGATGCAAAGGAGAACAAGCATTCATTTATCAATGGTATTGGAAAAAATGGTGATGAATTGATCTCTCTCTTCGATATCAATGCGATGACTGAAGAAAATTAAGAATAAAAACGACAATAGATTGTCTGTTTCAGACAATCTATTGTTGCTTCGCTGAAAGGTATAATTTCATGGGAAAATTTTCATTTGACAATGTAAATAGTATGTATTTTGATGTGCTCAAGGAGCTTGGAAACATCGGTGCAGGCAATGCAACAACTGCGATAGCTACAATGCTTAATCTGACGATCGATATGAAGGTTCCCAAGGTGGAACTGAAAGCGGTAGAGGACCTTGGCAGTGCCATATGTCCAGAGGAGGAAACGATCGTAGGTATTTTTTTAGAGGTGCAGAATGATATCTCCGGAAGCATGATGTTTTTGCTGAAGCTGGATTCAGCGCATTATCTTGTCAATCGTCTGATGGGAGGCATGAACATGTCAGAGTCCCAGACGGGAGAATTCTCCGAGATGGAATTGTCTGCAATGAAGGAGATTGGAAATATCATTGCAGGTTCTTATTTGTCAGCATTGTCCACAATGACAAATCTGGTGATCACTCCGTCCATTCCTTATATTGCGGTTGACATGGCTGCGGCAATTCTCAGTGTGCCGGCGATCCAGTTTGGACAATTCGGCGACAATGCGTTGCTGATCGAGACAGAATTTGGCGATGACGTGATGATGGAAGGATATTTTATTTTACTTCCGGATGAGGATTCTTACGATAAGATTTTAGAGTCACTTGGAATTTCATTTTAAAGGGGATATCAGGAAGGTACAATGGGAGTTGTAATAAAGGTAGGTATGGCAGATCTGAAGACAGGCAGAGCCCCGGATATTTTGACGACGCTCGGGCTTGGCTCCTGTATCGGAATTGCATTGTGGGATCCGACGACAAAAATAGGCGGGCTAGCACATGTAATGCTGCCGGATAGTACAAAAATCAGAAATAATTCCAATATAGCGAAGTTCGCAGATACCGGGATCACGGAGCTGGTCAGACAGATGGAAGAAATGGGAGTGCCTAGAAAACGGTTGGTGGCAAAGATTGCAGGCGGAGCCCGAATGTTTGAAGTTTCAGGTTCTACTTCGGTGGGAAATATCGGAGAAAAAAATGCGATCGCTTCGAAACAAAAGTTAAAAGAACTGGGCATCCCTATTCTCGCTGAAGACACCGGTCTGAACTATGGACGTACCGTGGAATTGAATTGTGAAAACGGGGATTATGTGATAAAAGCAGTCGGGAAATCAGTGAAAACGATCTGACGGAAGGTTAGACAGGGGTTATTATGAATGTGTATTTTGGAGGGCTTTTATGAATACAAAGCCAATTCCTGCAATTATCATGCTGACAGCCGGATTTGTGACTTGTATCGTCGGAATTGTGCAGCATTTTAGTTTTGGAAAATATATAAAGACATTGTTTCTGGTTTTGATCGGGTTCTATCTGCTGGGATGTATTGTAAAGCTTGTGCTTGACAAGGGATTCCGCGTGATGGATGATCCATTGTCAGAATATGAGGGGCTGGAGATTGATGATGATCTCATAGACGATCTGGCAATGTCAGACGATGATTATCAGGATGATTATCAGGACAATTGATAAATTCAGATAGGAATTAGGAAACGGATTATTTGCAGATGAAAGCAGTATCAAAGGAACAGCTCTGGGAGCGATATCGCAGAACACAGACACCGGAGCTTCGGGAGCAGATCATAATCGAATATGCGCCGCTCGTAAAGCTGGTGGCAGGACGCCTCAACATGTATCTGGGTTATAATGTAGAGTATGAGGATCTGGTCAGCTATGGCATTTTCGGCCTGATTGATGCAATAGACAAATTTGACATGACTAAAGATGTGAAATTTGAGACCTATGCTTCCCTGCGTATCCGGGGTGCGATCCTGGATCAGATCCGGAAGATGGATTGGATTCCGCGGACGGTGCGCCAGAAACAGAAAAAGATTGACGAGGCGATCCGGACAGTTGAGGCGCGTACCGGAAGGACAGCCAGTGATGAGGAGATCGCATCTGAACTGGGGCTTTCAGAGGATGAATTGCTTGGGTGGCAGTCACAGCTCAAGGTGACAAATGTTGTGTCCCTCAACGAGTATGTGGAGCAGGGAACAGAACCTGTGATGGAAACACGGGGGAACTCCCATTTTATACAGCCCGAGGAGATGATAGAGCAAAATGAGCTGAAGGAAATGTTGGAAAAGGCAATGGAGCAGCTCACGGAAAAAGAGTCAAAAGTGATCCTGCTTTATTATTATGAGGAGATGACGTTAAAGGAGATCAGCCGTGTACTGGAGGTTTCCGAGTCACGTGTATCGCAGCTGCACACAAAAGCACTGTCAAAGATGCAAAAGACAATGGGAAGCTATATGGGTATATTAACAAAGATTTAGAGGTGGTCATATGTCCGTGCGTCCGGTAGATTTTAATGGAATGATGCAAAATCAGCAGAATGTTTCCAATGTCAAGCACAGTGAGGATCAAAAGCCGATCCTGCAACAGCAGCAGGCATTTGCAACCGTAGCAAAGCAGGAGGAAGCATCTGCAAGACAGGTTGTCAACAAAGACGATCTGAACAGAGAAGATTACAAATTTGATGCCAGAGACGGCAGCAAAAATCAATATCAGAATAACCAGAAGAAAAAGAAGGTTAAACAGAAGGAAAAAATGGAAGATGGTCATGTGCGCATTAAGGGAATGTCGGGGGGCTTTGACATGACGGTCTGATGTTCGCAGGTAAAGACAGATGACAGCTATAGAAGTGGCATTACTGCTGATAGGAGTTGTATTTATACTCGGCAGTTTTTTTATAATTGAAAAACTTTCGCCGACGGAGTTATCTCGTGTGGCAGAACTTTCTGAGGATGAGCTGCGTATGGTGATGGATCGCGAACTGGAAACAGCCGGTGCAAAGATCTCGGATATGGCGGATCAGGCCGTAGACCTTTCGATGAACCAGATCCAGCGCAAAATGGAAAAGGATACAAACGAAAAGATCATGGCGATCAGCGAGTATTCGGATTCAGTCATGGAAAAACTTCAGAAGATCAATAATGAGGTGACTTTTCTCTACAGCATGCTGGGAGATAAACATACGGAGCTGAACGAAAGTATGGCACAGCTGAATGATCTGATCCTTGAGTGTCAGGCTGCGCAGGCGCAGACAGAGGCGGCAAAGCAGTTGTATCGGGAATTACAGAATTGTCCGGTACAGGATGATGCGGCAAACGAAGCGGATAAAGTTTCCGATGAGGCAGATGAGGAGAAGCAGCCGGAGGAGCTGGAGAAGCAGCCGGGTTTAGAGACTGTGGAAGATACAGATGATGTTGTCAGAGCAAACATCCGGGAAAAAATATTGGAACGATACCGTGCCGGTGAGGATCTGAAAGATGTGGCAAGAGATCTCGGTCTTGGCTTTGGAGAAGTAAAGCTGATCGTAGAACTGTACAAAGGGGAAGAAAATCAGTGAAATTAAAGTATTATCTGCGAGGTATCGGTATCGGCATGATCGTAACGACGATCATTCTCATGATAGCGTTTGCAGTTCACAAAGAGCAGCCGCTCACTGATGAGGAGATCCGGACGCGTGCGACAGAGCTGGGAATGGTTATGCCGGATGATCTGCCGTCCAGTGATAAGCTTGCCGACACGGAACCGTCAGAGCGGAGCAATGATGAGGAAAAAACACCCGATAAAAGTCAGGCGGGATTCCAAAGCACACAGGATCAAGCGGCGGAGGACCCGGAGTCGGATGCTGATGGCGAGAAGGTTGTGAACGAAAAAAGCGATTCCGCGGTGTCCGATAATGAAAAAGAAGATCAAACAAAAACGGAAGTCATCGAGCAGGCGGAAATCACGATCGTTGGCGGTGAATATTCCGATGATGTGTGTAAAAAGTTGAAAAAGGCGGGGATTATTGAGGATGCCGATGATTTTAACAAATATCTGGCGGAGGGTGGATATGACAATCTGATCCAGCCCGGCAACTATGTGATACCGCTGGATGCGGATTATGATACGATCATAAAGCTCATAACAGAAAAAAAACGTTGAAAAACGGTATATTTTTACAAAAAGCGCTTGCATTATGCAGGCGCTTATGTTATATTTGAAAAGCTTATGATTAACAAACACACAGATGGATCACGGCTCTGGTGCCGAGAGGTGGAGCAGTGGCGGGACGTCTGTGGAAGAACAAACCAAACGGAGGTAAAAAAATGAGCGTAATCACAATGAAACAGTTACTGGAGGCAGGTGTTCATTTTGGACATCAGACAAGAAGATGGAACCCGAAAATGGCTCCCTACATCTACACCGAGCGTAATGGCATCTACATCATCGACTTACAGAAGTCTGTAGGAAAGGTAGATGAGGCTTACAACGCAGTTGCAGATATCGCTGCAAACGGTGGCACCATTCTTTTCGTAGGAACCAAGAAGCAGGCACAGGATGCCATCAAGACTGAGGCAGAGCGCTGCGGAATGTTTTATGTAAATGAGAGATGGTTAGGCGGTATGCTGACCAACTTCAAGACCATCCAGAGCCGTATCA
>CALZQA010000019.1 GCA_945828315.1 uncultured bacterium
TCATAGCGGTATCGATACCTGCGATATCAGATACACCTTCCATCTTGATGAAAGCTGCCTCGTTAATCATCGGGATCAGGATACGGTTAACTACAAATCCTGCTGCCTCATTTACCTGTACAGGAGTCTTGCCGATCTCAACGGAGATCTTCTTGATAGCCTCAACGGTCTCAGCGGGAGTGTTCACGCCTGCGATCACCTCGATGAGTTTCATACGGTCTGCGGGATTGAAGAAGTGCATACCGATCATCGGACGGGTTAAGCCGTTTCCGATCTCTGTGATGGAAAGGCTGGAGGTGTTGGATGCGAAAATGCACTCAGGCTTTGCGATCTTGTCAAGCTCAGCGAAAGTGGTCTTCTTTACTTCCATATTCTCAAATGCTGCCTCTACGATCAGATCGCAGTCTGCGCATAAGTTCTCCTTTAAACCGGGAGTGATCTTTGCAAGGATGCCATCAACAGCTTCCTGTGTCATTTTTCCTTTTTCTACTAATCTTGCATAGCCTTTAGCGATCTTGTCCTTACCGCCTTCAGCCCACTCCTGCTTGATATCGCAGAGTGCTACTTCATATCCGTCAACCTGAGCAAATGCCTTTGCAATGCCCTGTCCCATGGTACCTGCACCAATAACGCCTACCTTCATTGTGATAGATCCTCCTTATTATGTATTAATAAAATGATTAAGCCTCGTACTTTTCTACGATCGTAGAGCAGCCCATTCCGCCACCGATACATAAGGTAGCAAGACCTCTCTTGACGTCGTCTCTTCTCTTCATCTCATGTAACAGAGTTACTAAGATACGGCAGCCGGATGCTCCAACAGGATGTCCGAGAGCGATGGCTCCACCGTTTACGTTTACCTTGCTCATATCGAAGTTCAGGTCTCTTGCTACTGCGATAGACTGAGCTGCGAATGCCTCGTTTGCCTCTACCAGATCGATGTCGTCGATGGTAAGACCGGTCTTTGCAAATACCTTTCTGGTAGATGCTACAGGTCCAACACCCATGATCTCAGGAGCAACACCGCCAAGTGCACCTGCTACCCATGTAGCCATAGGAGTGATACCTAACTCTTTTGCCTTCTCCTCGCTCATAACAACGACTGCTGCTGCGCCATCGTTGATACCTGAAGCGTTACCTGCGGTAACAAGTCCGCCCTGCTTTCCTGAGCAGCACTTTAAGTTTGCAAGAGACTCTGCGGTAGTTCCCGGACGAGGTCCCTCATCCTTAACGAAGTCAACGATCTCCTTCTTAACCTTAACCGGTACAGGAACGATCTCCTCATCGAACTTACCTGCTGCAATAGCTGCCTCACACTTCTGCTGGCTGTTTGCAGAGAACTGATCCAGCTCCTCACGGGTGATGCCGTACTTGTCACATACGTTCTCAGCAGTGATCATCATGTGATACTGATTGAAAGCGTCTGTCAGTGCATCGTTTACCATGGTATCAATGATGGTCGCATTGTTCATACGATATCCGAAACGAGCCTTGGTCATAGCGTAGGGAGCCATTGACATATTCTCCATACCACCTGCAACAACGATATCAGACTCGCCTGCGATGATCTGGGCAGCTGCCTCGTTGACACACTTCAGACCGGAACCGCATACAACGTTTAATGTAACTGCGGGTACCTCGATGGGTAAGCCGGCCTTGATGGATGCCTGACGTGCTACGTTCTGTCCCTGTGCTGCCTGGATGACACAACCCATAAGTACTTCGTCAACCTGCTCAGGCTTTACACCTGCTCTCTTGATTGCCTCTTTGATTACGATTGCACCTAACTCTGCTGCGGGAGTGTTGCTTAACGCGCCACCCATCTTGCCGATCGCGGTACGGCATGCTGATGCGATTACTACTTTTTTTGCCATTGTTTCGTCTCCTTTTCTTTTTATTGACTGTTAATTTTTTAACAATCTAGTTGAAAATAAAATGCTCTTGCGAGCCACTTGTAGGTAGATTGTACCATGAAAGCGGTTCATTTGCAACAAAAAACATGAATATTTACTAAAGATCTTCAGATTTTACTTTTACTTCCTAATAAAAGACATGATGCCCGAGCACATATCCGTCGATCGTCCCGTTATCCCGGCGAAAATACAGATAGGGCACGGTGATGTTTCCGTTCAGAACCTCCTGCGCCGCCTGTCTGCACTCGCTGTTCGCCCCGGCTGCCACGCGCGCCGCCATGCGTCCGCTTGCCACCGGTGAGAACTGCCCCGGCTGATAGATGACACCGACGATCGTATTGGGGAAGCTGCTGCTGGCGACACGGTTCAAAACCACGCTGCCCACCGCCAGCTTGCCCGCGTACGGCTCACCTTCTGCCTCACACTGGATGATACATGCCAGCAGTTCCAGATCCTCCGCCGACGCAGGAGTCTCAGGCTCATAGGTTTCACCGGATCCGTCATCCGTTTCCCCTGCATTCTGTTCCGCTTCCTGGCGCTTTCTTTCTTCCTCTTCGGCACGCCTGCGGGCTTCCTCCTCGCGCTTGCACTTCAATTCTTCTTCCTGGCGCTTGATCTCCTCCATGCGCGCCTTATCCTCGGCTGCTTTCTGTGCCTCCAGAACCGCCTCATAGTCCAGCTGCTCCTGAAGCTGTCCGTCAACATCATTTAACGCGTCCTTTGCGTCCTCTGCCGCCGCACCAGCGATCTGCAGATCCTCTCTTGTATCTGCAACAAGTCCGGAGAGCCGGTCCAGCTGCTCCTGCTGCTCCTGCTGAAGCGCGACCAGTTCCTCCTTCTGTCCTTCGTACAGCTGTTTCTTTTCCTCCAGTCCGGCCAGCAGGTTCTGATATTCCGTCAGCTGTTCCCTGTCGTAGGCAACGACCTGTGAGAAATATTCCACACGGTTCAGGAATTCACTCATGGAACTTGAACCAAAAAATGAATCCAGCATCGTGCTGTCAGAATTTTCATACATAAAACGTATGCGCACCTTCATCGCCTCGTAGCGCTCGACACGCTGCTTTTCCATGTCCGCAAGCTCTTCCTCCGTCGATGCGATCTGATCATTCTTTTTTGTAATGCGCGCTTCAATATCCGCAAGTGCCTGCTGAACCTCCTCCAGCTGCCGGTTCAGCTCGTCCAGCTTTTCGCCGATCACGCTCTGCTCCTGTTTTGCCGCGTCCAGCTTTGCCTTTGCTTCTTTCGATTTTTTCTGCAACTCCTCGATCGTGTCACTCGTCTCAGCAAGCTTCTGCTCTGTCGTTTTTTCCGCCAGCACCGGAAGAATACCGGAAAACACCAGCGCCACCGTCAGCAGACACAGAAGAACGCTTTTATGTATTCTCTGTCGCATAATGGTCTCCTGAATATAAAATATAGATACAGTATACCATACCCTGTCCGCTGTGGCATTGTTTTTTTCGGGGTTTTGTGCTATACTGTGTCTACTTATGAAATATACTTGAAATCATTGCATTGCAATGGAGAAGGGACAGGGGAAAATGAAGTTTTACAAACCTGAAGAACTGCGTGCGGGCATGCGCCTCGCAAAACAGATTTACAATAAACAGGGTGTTCTGCTCTATGAACGGGGGCTTGTTCTGAACGATCAGATCATCGCCAGCGTACAAAAATTCGGTCTGTTGGGCGTGCTGATCCTTGAACCGGCAGAGCCACTGCCGCCGATCTCTGCGGAGGAGCAGGAATTTGAGCAGCTCCAGACCGCTTATATGTTCCGCCTGCGGGACAGCCTGATCGCGATCAGCAAAGGACAGCCGGCTGAAGATCTTTCCGCACTGGTCTCTGACATTGTCAGACGTTTCGGTTCCATCAATCATCCGGTCACATTCTCACAGACGATCCGCAGCAGTGAAGATTACAATTATAAACATGCGGTGTGCACAGCCATTTTCTCTGCGATCATCGCTCACCGGTTAAGTCTCCCGGCTTCCGCAATGAGCGATCTGATCACTGCGGCGCTTCTGGCTGATTTTGGCTATCTGTATGTACCGCGGGAGATCATGTCCAAGCATGAAGATGATCTGACAAGTATCGATCTCCTCTCCATTGAGCAGTACCGCGCCAAAGCCCTGCAGTTGCTGAAAAAGGACACCAATCCTTTCGGGCTCAGTGAAAGTACATTTACGACATTAACAGAATTTTTGCAGGTTTCCCGTAAGGAAGACCCGAAGCTTGTCACAGCTTCTTTCCATCTGAACACAAAGATCCTGATGGTTGCAGATAAATATGATCGCATGACTGCCATGAGCCTCAATTATCAACCGGTAACATCGGTTCAGGCATTGCGCCATCTGCAAAAACAGGAAATGCTTTACGATGTTTCTATTGTAAACGCACTCTCCACCGCACTTTCTATTTTACCGGTGGGACAGTGTGTCGAACTTTCCGCCAACCGCCGTGCCATGATCGTGTCCCAGACTCCGGGGGATCAGTTCCATCCGCAGGTACTCGATCTTGCCACCAATACGCTCTATGACCTGAGCAGTCCCAAGCTGCGCGGCGTCATTGAAGTAAAAGATCTGATGACTACCATGGATCAGCGGTACAATTTTGATGAGAAGAGTCTCCGGCATTTCGTACCTGATATGCCACTTCAGGCGACAACCAGACGTATCCGTCTGCGTCTTGAAAAAGCGCGCAAACGCGATGCGGCTAAACGCGCAAGAACTGCAAGATAGCGTTCCACTCCGCAACCAACCGGTCCACCTGCCACGCAGCATTGGCGGGGCTGGTGCTCGGCAGCTTCACAGCATCTTTGCCGGTCTGGGGCGCAATATATTTCTGATACAGCCGGTGCGAAGTGGCACCGTTGCAGTAGATCTTACGAATATCGGCAACAGAAAGAATCGGTGCCAAGTCATTTGGCACCGCATTTTTTATGCTGCTGTCCGAGGAACCCTCGATATCACAGCTGGCGATCACATCCCACAACGCGATATGGTTTGCGTGCAGCATCGCCTGCTTTTCCGGAACCGTCTGCGGCACAGGGCAGTCCAGCACCGCCGCCAGTACCTTCCAGAACCGGTTCTGTGGATGGCCGTAGAAAAACTGTGCCTCTCTGGATTTCACCGACGGAAACGAGCCCAGAATGAGAATGCGCGATTGTTCATCGTAAAGCGGCGGGATCGGGTGAACGATATGTTCCATTTTCTACACCTCCACGATTGTGCCGCCGCCCACCACATTTTCACCGTCATAGAGCACAGCTGCCTGTCCGGTGGTGATAGCTCGCTGCGGCTCATCGAATACAAGCTTCACCCTTCCATCCGCCAGGACGCTGGCCGTTGCAGGTGCTTCCTTCGCGCGATAACGCGTTTTTGCCGTCACTCGCACGGGCTGCACCGGCTGTTCATATGCGATCCAGTTAAATTCGTCTACCATGCATGTCGTCGTGAACAATGCATCCTCCGACGATAAAATAACTTCATTCCGCTCCATGTCCTTGCGGCAGACATACATCGGTGCCGGGAGCGCCAGCCCAAGCCCCTTCCGCTGTCCGATGGTGTAGCGGATGATGCCCTTGTGCTCCCCCAGCTTTTTGCCGTCTGTTGTGACAAAGTCTCCCGCGGGGTACTCTTTTCCGGTATACTGCTTCATAAAATCCGCATAATTTCCCTCCGGTACAAAACAGATATCCTGGCTGTCATGCTTCCTGGCATTGACAAATCCGTGCTTTTCCGCGATGGCACGCACTTCCTCCTTGGACGCAAAACCACCCAGCGGAAAGATCGTGTGCTTTAGCTGCTCCTGATCTAAGAACGCCAGCACATAGCTCTGGTCTTTCGCCTCGTTTTTCGATTTTTTCAGAAGATAGCGTCCGGTCGTCTCATCCCGCTCCACACGGGCATAGTGGCCGGTGACGATATATTCGCAGTCAAGCTCCTTTGCCCGCTGATACAGCTTGTCGAATTTCATATAGCGGTTGCAGTCGATACAGGGATTGGGCGTGTCACCCGCCTCATACGCCGCCACAAAGCGATCGATGACCTTCTCTGCAAAGTCCTCCTTGAAATTAAGCACATAGTAAGGCATGCCAAGCCTGCAGCATACTTTCCTTGCATCCTCCGTATCAGAGAGCGAACAGCACGTACTCTCCTTTGCCATTCCGACAGTCTCATTTTCGTAAAGTTTCATCGTGACACCGATGCAGTCATATCCTTCTTCTGCCATGAGCGCAGCGGAGACAGAGCTGTCCACACCGCCGCTCATGGCGATCAATGCTTTTTTACTCATAAAATAATTCCTTTTCAGTTTCATAAAGTGTCCATATTATACCACACCTTTCTGATGAATAAATCACGCTCCAAAAAAATTTTCTGTTTTTTCAATTTTTTACAAAATTTCTATAGGTAAAATAACATTTTTATTTTATAATATTAAGAAAACGACACAAGGAGATTTATTATGCCAAAAAGAACAGATATCAATAAAGTGCTGATCATCGGTTCCGGACCGATCATCATCGGCCAGGCCTGCGAGTTTGATTACTCCGGCACACAGGCCTGCAAGGCACTGCGCAAGCTCGGTTACGAGATCGTACTGGTCAATTCCAATCCCGCAACCATCATGACCGATCCCGAGATTGCGGATGTAACCTATATCGAGCCGTTAAATGTCACCCGATTAGAGCAGATCATTGCAAAGGAGCGCCCGGATGCGCTGCTTCCGAACCTGGGCGGCCAGTCTGGTCTGAATCTCTGCGCAGAGCTGGCAAGTGCCGGCATTCTGGACAAATACGGCGTACAGGTCATCGGCGTACAGGTGGATGCCATCGAACGCGGCGAGGACCGCATTGAGTTCAAAAAATCCATGGATGCCATCGGTGTGGAGATGGCGCGCAGCGAGGTTTCCTACAGTGTGGAGGAAGCGCTTGCCATCGCTGACCGTCTGGGATACCCGGTAGTTCTTCGCCCTGCCTACACCATGGGCGGCGCCGGTGGCGGTCTTGTCTATAATAAAGAAGAGTTAAAAACTGTCTGCGCCCGCGGACTGCAGGCAAGTCTTGTTGGACAGGTGCTCGTCGAGGAATCCATCCTCGGATGGGAGGAGCTGGAACTGGAGGTTGTCCGCGATGCCGAGGGCAATATGATCACTGTCTGCTTCATCGAAAATATCGATCCAATGGGTACACATACCGGAGATTCCTTCTGTTCCGCACCGATGCTCACCATTTCCAAAGAGCTGCAGAACCGTCTGCAGGAGCAGGCTTATCGCATCGTTGAGTCCGTGAAGGTCATCGGCGGTACCAATGTACAGTTTGCACACGATCCGGTTTCCGACCGCATCGTCGTTATTGAGATCAATCCCCGTACCTCGCGTTCTTCCGCACTGGCAAGTAAGGCGACCGGTTTCCCGATCGCACTGGTCTCCGCAATGCTGGCAGCCGGACTGACCTTAAAGGACATCGAGTGCGGCAAATACGGCACGCTGGACAAATACGTTCCCGACGGAGATTATATCGTCATCAAGTTTGCCCGCTGGGCATTTGAAAAATTCAAGGGCGTAGAAGACAAACTGGGCACACAGATGCGCGCGGTCGGCGAAGTCATGAGTATCGGAAAGACTTACAAAGAAGCTTTCCAGAAAGCCATCCGTTCCCTCGAGACCGGACGTTACGGTCTGGGCCACGCAAAGGACTATGATACCAAGTCCAAAGAGGAGCTGCTGCGCATGCTGGCTCATCCCTCCAGCGACCGTCACTTCATTATGTATGAAGCGCTGCGCGCAGGTGCGACCGTCGATGAGATCCATGACATCACAAAGGTAAAACATTACTTTATTGAGCAGATGAAGGAGCTCGTAGAGGAGGAAGAAACGCTGATCGCAACGAAGGGCTCCATGCCTTCCGACGAGGCACTCATCTCCGCAAAGAAAAACGGTTTTTCCGATAAATATTTGAGTCAGATCCTGGAGATCCCGGAGGCTGATATCCGCAACAAACGTCTGTCTCTCGGCGTAGAGGAAGCATGGGAAGGTGTACATGTCAGCGGTACGAAGGACAGTGCATACTACTACTCTACCTACAACGCACCGGACAAGAACCCGGTAAACACAGACAGACCCAAGATCATGATCCTCGGCGGCGGTCCCAACCGAATCGGTCAGGGTATCGAGTTTGACTACTGCTGTGTACATGCTGCCCTGGCACTGAAAAAGCTGGGCTTTGAGACGATCATCGTCAACTGTAACCCGGAGACCGTTTCTACAGACTACGATACCTCCGACAAGCTCTACTTCGAGCCCCTGACACTGGAGGATGTATTGAGTATTTACCATAAAGAAAAACCGTTGGGCGTGATCGCACAGTTTGGCGGCCAGACACCACTCAATCTTGCTGCACAGCTTGAAGAAAATGGTGTCAGGATCCTCGGCACCTCTCCTGCTGTCATTGATCTGGCAGAGGACCGCGACCAGTTCCGTGCGATGATGGACAAACTGGAGATTCCGATGCCCGAGGCAGGCATGGCGACCACTGTAGAGGAAGCGATCGAGATCGCAAACAAGATCGGTTACCCTGTCATGGTACGTCCTTCCTAC
Organism: uncultured bacterium; assembly: GCA_945828315.1. Taxonomy (GTDB): domain Bacteria; phylum Bacillota; class Clostridia; order Lachnospirales; family Lachnospiraceae; genus W0P33-017. The sequence continues at coordinate 8,514 of CALZQA010000019.1, forward strand.
GTGCTGGGCGGACGCGGCATGGAGGTTGTCTATGATGACGAGAGCATGACCGGATATATGAACGCCGCTGTCGGCGTAACACCGGACCGTCCGATCCTCATTGACCGTTTCTTAAATCACGCACTGGAGTGCGAGGCAGATGCCATCAGCGACGGCACACACGCTTTTGTACCTGCTGTCATGGAGCACATTGAGCTGGCCGGCATCCATTCCGGAGACAGCGCCTGCATCATCCCCTCTGTGCACATCTCAGAGGAAAATGTGGCAACCATCAAGGAATACACGAAAAAGATCGCCGAAGAAATGCATGTCAAAGGTCTGATGAACATGCAGTATGCGATTGAAAACGGCAGAGTATATGTTCTGGAGGCAAACCCGAGAGCATCACGTACCGTGCCTCTCGTTTCCAAGGTGTGCAACATCCGCATGGTTCCTATCGCCACGGATATCATCACCAGCGAGCTGACCGGACGCCCGTCGCCCGTTCCCGTATTGAAGGAACAGAATATTCCGTATTACGGTGTCAAGGAGGCTGTATTCCCCTTCAATATGTTCCCGGAGGTTGACCCGATCCTTGGACCGGAGATGCGTTCCACCGGCGAGGTGCTGGGACTGTCCACCTACTACGGCGAGGCTTTCTACAAAGCACAGGAGGCAACTCAGACCAGACTGCCTCTTAGCGGAACGGTACTGATCTCTGTCAACCGCAAGGACAAGCCTGAGGTCACAGAGATCGCAAAGCTGTTTGATGAAGCCGGATTTAAGATCCTCGCCACCGGGCACACCTACGAGATCATCACCGAAGCGGGCATTCCGGCAACACTGGTCAAGAAGCTGTATGAAGGACGCCCGAATATCCTTGACATGATCACCAACGGGGATATCGATCTGATCGTCAACTCTCCGGTCGGAAAAGACAGCGTACACGACGACAGCTATCTGCGCAAGGCTGCCATCAAGGGAAAGATCCCTTATGTAACGACCATCGCTGCCGCAAGAGCTACCGTAAAGGGTATCCTCTACGTTCAGCAGCACGGCAACGGAGAAGTCAAATCGCTGCAGGAGATCCACAAGGAAATTACGGACAAATAAAAACTTTACTTTTATATTAAAAAAACATGGCATTTTCTCACCACACTTATCGTGCGAAAGTTCGAAAATGCCATGTTTTTTTATTTCACATTACGTCATTCGTGCGAAAGTTCGAAAATGTCATGTTTTTCTTTTATACTTCTACTTTAATTTAATCCAAGGTTGCGATATCAACAACAGTCAGGTCCTTTGCTCCCGCTTCCAGAGACCTTGCCAGTGCATTGGCCGTATCCAAGGATGTGATCACGTTCACACCGGTCTCGATGGCTGTACGGCGGATCAGGAAACCGTCACGGCTCTTGTCACGTCCCTGCGTAGGTGTGTTGATGACCAGATCGATCTTATGACCAAGCAAAAGGTCCATAACAGTCGGTGACTCCTGACGGATCTTGTTAACCTTACGCGCCTTCACACCTTGCTCCTTCAGGTACTCCGCCGTATGTCTGGTGGCATAGATCGTATAACCCAGCGCCTCAAAACGTTTTGCCACTTCTGCCGCCTCCGGCTGATCTGCCTTTTTGACTGTAATGATCATCTGCTTATACTTCGGCAGCACCACACCGGCACCCAGGAATGCTTTATACAGCGCTTCGTCAAAGTTCTTGGCGATGCCGAGGCACTCACCGGTGGACTTCATCTCCGGGCCCAGCGAGATCTCTGCGCCGCGGATCTTCTCAAAGGAGAAGACAGGCATCTTGATCGCAAAATAATCTGCTGCCGGCTGCAGTCCGGGCTCATAACCAAGATCTTTGATCTTCTTTCCAAGGATCACGTCAGTTGCCAGATCCACGATCGGGATTCCGGTCACCTTGCTGATGTAAGGCACAGTACGTGAAGATCTCGGATTCACCTCGATCACGTACACCTCATCGCCCACCGCGATAAACTGTATGTTAATAAGTCCCTTGACATGCAGTGCCTTTGCCAGTCTTCGAGAGTACTCCGCGATCGTCTCCTTGACCTCTTCGCTCACGGTCGGAGCCGGATATACGGAGATACTGTCTCCGGAATGGACGCCGGTACGCTCGATATGCTCCATGATACCGGGGATCAGAATGTCAGTGCCGTCACAGACCGCATCAACCTCCAGCTCCTTGCCCATCAGATATTTATCCACAAGGATCGGATGATCCTGCTCGATCCGGTTGATGATCTCCATGAATTCCTCGATCTCTTCATCGGAATATGCGATCTGCATACCCTGCCCACCCAGCACGTAGGAAGGACGCACAAGCACCGGATAGCCCAGCTCGTTTGCGACTTTTTTCGCCTCCTCGGCGGTAAATACGGTTCCGCCTGCCGCTCTGGGGATCTCCGTCTCCTGCAAAATGCGATCAAACAGCTCTCTGTCCTCCGCCGCATCCACATCCTCCGGTGCGGTTCCGAGGATCGGCACACCCATCTTCTGCAGGCTCTCCGTCAGCTTGATGGCCGTCTGTCCGCCGAACTGTACAACTGCTCCGTCCGGTTTTTCAATATTTACAACATTCTCCACATCCTCCGGTGTCAACGGCTCAAAATACAACTTGTCCGCGATATCAAAGTCTGTGCTGACCGTCTCCGGATTGTTGTTGATGATGATCGTCTCATAGCCTGCCTTTGCAAAGGCCCATGTGGCATGCACACTGCAGTAGTCAAACTCGATACCCTGTCCGATACGGATGGGACCGGAACCGAGCACCAGTACCTTTTTCTTCTTTTCTGTAGTATTTGCTGCTGCCTCGTCTTCGCTGCCGAATACGGAATAGTAGTAAGGTGTCTCCGCGGCGAACTCTGCAGCACAGGTATCAACCATCTTGAAGGCAGCGCAGATACCGTTGTCGTAACGCATCTTTTTGATCTCATCTTCGGTCTTTCCGGTCAGTCTGGCGATCACATTATCCGGGAACTCGATGCGCTTTGCCTCAGCAAGCAGCTCTACGGTCAGTTCCTCTTTTGCCAGACGCTCCTCCATCTCTACGAGGATCGCGATCTTATCGATAAACCACTCATCCACCTGGGTGATATCATGAATGGTCTTGTAGTTAATACCCTTGCGGATCGCCTCCGCGATAATGTAAATGCGGCGGTCATCCACAATCTTCATGCGCTCGATCAGTTCCTGCTCGCTCAGCGCAGAAAAATCATAGGACTGCAGACAGTCCACATGCTGCTCCAGAGAACGGATCGCCTTCATCAAAGCACCCTCAAAGTTATTACAGATACTCATGACCTCTCCGGTCGCTTTCATCTGGGTCGTCAGCGTGTGCTTTGCAGTGATAAATTTATCGAAAGGCAGACGCGGGATCTTGACTACACAATAATCCAGCATCGGCTCGAAGCTCGCATAGGTCTTTCCGGTGATCGCGTTTTTGATCTCATCCAGTGTATAGCCAAGGGCGATCTTTGCAGCCACCTTTGCGATCGGATATCCGGTCGCCTTACTTGCCAGCGCAGAAGAACGGCTCACACGGGGATTTACCTCGATGACGCAATACTCGAAAGAATCCGGTTTCAAGGCATACTGCACGTTACAGCCTCCGGTGATATTCAACTCGGTGATAATGTTCAGAGCAGAAGTACGCAACATCTGGTATTCCTTGTCGCCCAGTGTCTGTGACGGTGCGACAACGATGGAATCTCCGGTATGCACGCCCACCGGATCGATATTTTCCATGTTACAAACAGTAATGCAGTTGCCGGCAGCATCGCGCATCACCTCATACTCGATCTCCTTCCAGCCGGCAATGCAGCGCTCCACCAGAACCTGTCCCACACGGCTCAAACGGAGTCCGTTGGAAAGGATCTCGATCAGCTCCGTCTCATTGTGGGCGATTCCGCCGCCGCTGCCGCCCAGTGTATAAGCGGGACGCAGTACCACCGGATAACCGATGGTATTCGTAAATTTGATACCGTCCTCGACATTTTCCACCACGAGGGAGGCTGCTACCGGCTCACCGATCTTCTCCATCGTATCCTTAAATTCCTGACGGTCCTCCGCCTTCTTGATCGTCTCTGCAGTCGTTCCGATCAGACGTACACCGTGCTCTGCCAGAAATCCGCTCTCAGCCAGCTCCATACCGAGGTTCAGTCCTGCCTGACCACCCAGAGTCGGCAACACGCTGTCCGGCTTCTCTTTTAAAATGATCTGTTCCAATACCTTCGCGGTCAAAGGTTCGATATAGACCTGATCCGCAATATTTTTATCCGTCATGATCGTTGCGGGATTTGAGTTCACAAGACATACCTCAATGCCCTCCTCCTTCAAGGAGCGGCATGCCTGTGTGCCCGCGTAGTCGAACTCCGCCGCCTGTCCGATGACGATGGGGCCGGAGCCGATCACCAGTACCTTTTTGATATCTTTATTCTTCGGCATGATTAATTTCCTCCCATCATCTCAATAAATCTGTCAAATAAATACGCGCTGTCCTGCGGTCCGGGGCAGGCCTCCGGATGGAACTGCACAGTAAAGATCTGTTTTCCGACGTATTCCAGTCCTTCGTTCGTACCGTCATTGACGTTCACGAACGCAGGCTTTGCCACTGCCGGATCCAGCTTGTCTGTGTCAACCACATAACCGTGATTCTGTGAGGAGATGTATACCCTTCCTGTCTTCAGATCCTTCACCGGATGATTGCCGCCGCGGTGGCCGTATTTGAGCTTGTGGGTATCCGCGCCGGTGGCCAGAGCCATAAGCTGATGTCCGAGGCAGATCGCAAAGATCGGCACATCGGAATCGTAGAGTTTTTTGATCTCTTTAATAATATCTGTACATGACTTCGGATCTCCCGGTCCGTTGGAGAGCATGATTCCGTCGGGCTTTGCTGCCAATATCTCCTCTGCCGGTGTGTGTGCCGGATAGATCGTTACTTCACAGCCACGCTTGTTTAAAGACCGTGCGATATTCTGCTTGGCGCCGAAATCCAGCAGTGCCACCTTCTTTCCGCTGCCCTTCAACACGGAAGGCTCGCCGCAGGTCACTTCATCCACAACATTACCCACCTCATAGGCGGCAAGCTGCGGCAGGATCTTCTCCAGATCATAATTCTCATCGGTGGTGATCATGCCGTTCATCGTTCCCTTTTCGCGCAGCAGCTTTGTGAGCGCACGCGTATCAATGCCCGCGATGCCGGGAATATCATGTTTTTTCAAAAAGTCCTGAATGCTTCCCTCACAGCGGAAATTGCTGGCAGTTCTGGATAACTCCCGGGTGATAAATCCCTTCACCCACGGTTTCTTTGATTCCATATCGCTAAAATTGATGCCGTAATTTCCGATCAGCGGATAGGTCATGGTCACTGCCTGTCCGGCATAAGACGGGTCTGTCAGCACCTCCAGATAACCTGTCATGGAGGTATTGAACACGATCTCGCTGATCACTTCTTTTTGGGAACCGATGCTGGTTCCTGTAAAAATGTGTCCATCTTCTAGTATGAGAAAAGCCTTCATCTTCTTTATCCTTTCACGCAAATTTTTTTAATTGTATTACATTCTATCTTATATTTCAAGTTATAATCTTCGGAGTTTTACCTATTTTTTATACCAGCCCACCACATCTCTCCCCCCGGCAGTTTTTTAACATATTTGTTGTGCAACCTATGCGTTAACAGGGATTTGACATTCGGTTATGCATAACGGGTAAATCACGCGAGCGGCACAGAAGGCTCATCGCCAATACGGGTTGCCATGCCGGTGCATAAAAAGTGCTGTAGGGGTCACGTGGACCCTTACAGCAGCTTTAATTGTTGCTTAGTGCTTCGGCGTAAGCTTTGTCATGCCACCCATGTAAGGCTGTAAAACAGTGGGGATATTGACGCTTCCGTCTGCATTTAAATTGTTCTCCAAAAATGCGATCAGCATACGGGGCGGAGCAACCACCGTATTGTTCAAGGTGTGTGCAAAATACTTATTGCCGTCTGCATCCTTCACACGGATCTTCAAACGTCTTGCCTGTGCATCTCCTAAATTAGAGCAGCTGCCCACCTCAAAATATTTCTTCTGACGGGGAGACCACGCCTCCACATCACAGGATTTCACCTTCAGGTCTGCCAGATCACCGGAACAGCACTCAAGAGTTCGAACCGGGATATCCATGCTGCGGAACAGATCAACAGTGTTTTTCCAGAGCTGGTCGTACCAGTACTTGGAATCCTCAGGCTTGCAGACAACGATCATCTCCTGCTTCTCGAACTGATGGATACGGTAAACACCACGCTCCTCGATACCATGTGCGCCTTTCTCCTTGCGGAAGCACGGAGAATAGCTGGTCAAGGTATAGGGAAGCTTTTCTTCCTCATTGATCGTATCGATAAATTTACCGATCATGGAATGCTCAGAAGTACCGATCAGATAGAGATCCTCTCCCTCGATCTTGTACATCATGGCATCCATTTCCTCAAAACTCATAACACCGGTCACCACATTGCTGCGGATCATAAAGGGCGGCACGCAATAGGTAAATCCACGGTCGATCATGAAATCTCTTGCATAAGAGATTACTGCGGAATGAAGTCTCGCGATATCTCCCATCAGATAATAGAAACCGTTACCGGCTACCTTTCCTGCTGCATCCAGATCAATACCGTCAAAGCGGCTCATGATATCGGTATGATAAGGGATCTCAAAATCGGGAACTACCGGCTCACCAAACTTCTCAATCTCTACATTGCAGGAATCATCCTCACCAATGGGAACAGAAGGATCGATGATATTCGGGATCATCATCATATCCTTTAATACCTGCTCGGAATATGTCTTTTCCTGCTCCTCCAGCTCTGCAAGACGCTCTGCAAATTCTGCCACCTGTGCCTTTACTGCTTCCGCTTCCTCTTTTTTGCCCTCTTTCATGAGTCCACCGATCTGCTTGGAAAGCTGATTTCTCTTTGCACGAAGATCGTCTGCCTCCTGCTTTGCAGCGCGGGATTTTGCATCCAGCTCGATGACTTCATCTACCAGCGGGAGCTTCTTATCCTGAAATTTTTTTCTGATGTTTTCTTTTACCGCTTCCGGATTCTCGCGTAAAAATTTAATATCAATCATAGTTTCGCCTCTTAATCTAAAGGATATTTGTCAGTCAATGTCTTAACGATCGCCTTTGCAGCAGGCACTGCGCTCTCGCCCTCTTTGATGAGCATCGCGATTGCCTCTGCGATCTTGTCCATGTCCTCGGTATTCATGCCGCGGCTGGTAACAGAAGGAGTACCGATACGGATACCGCTGGTCACGAAAGGCTTCTGAGGATCATTGGGGATTGTGTTCTTGTTTGCCGTGATGTTTGCATCATCCAAAAGTTTCTCAACAGCCTTGCCGGTCAACCCAAAAGGTGTCAGATCCAGCAGCATCAGATGGTTATCGGTACCGTCGGAAACGATCTTGATACCCCGGGACTGTAAGCCCTTGCAAAGTGCCTGTGCATTATCAATGATGCCCTGCTGATATTCCTTGAAGGACGGCTGCAGCGCTTCCTGGAAGCAGACTGCCTTTGCAGCGATCACGTGCATCAGAGGACCGCCCTGGATACCGGGGAAGATTGCTTTGTTGAACTTGTATTTGTCAGCAGTCTCCTGCTTGCCACAGAGGATCATACCGCCTCTCGGTCCGCGCAGTGTCTTGTGGGTCGTTGTTGTCACAACGTCTGCATAGGGAATGGGACTCGGATGAAGCCCTGCTGCCACCAGACCTGCAATGTGTGCCATATCTACGAAGAGGATCGCACCAACCTCATCAGCGATCTCACGGAATTTCTTGAAATCGATCGTTCTTGCATATGCAGAAGCGCCTGCGATGATCATCTTAGGCTTGCACTCCTTTGCGATCGCCATAACATTATCATAATCAATCACGCCGTTATCATTCACGCCGTAAGGTACAATATTAAAATAAGTGCCGGAGAAATTGACCGGGCTTCCGTGTGTCAGATGTCCGCCATGGTCTAAGTTCATTCCCATTACAGTATCACCGGGCTGTAAGCAGGCGAACTGTACTGCCATATTTGCCTGTGCGCCGGAGTGGGGCTGTACGTTTACATACTCAGCGCCGAACAGCTTTTTCGCACGCTCTCTTGCCAGCTCCTCAACCACGTCCACACACTCGCAGCCGCCGTAATAACGGTGTCCGGGATATCCTTCCGCATATTTGTTTGTCATAACGCTTCCCATTGCAGACATGACTGCGTGGCTCACCCAGTTCTCGGATGCGATCAGCTCGATATGGCTGTTCTGTCTGTCGCTCTCTGCCTGAATCGCTGCCGCTACTTCGGGGTCAACGGCCTTGATGTCATCCATTGTATACATAATTTTTCCTCCTATTATCATTTAGGGCAATCGGTACTGCCACCGGTTGCCCTTCCAACTCAAATGAATAAAACTATTTCTTTTTACCGACCTTGTTAAAATGAATCTTCATGTCAAACCACAGATTTGTGGAGATGCATACAGAAGAAAACAGTCCGGCTACGATACCTACCATCAGAGGAAGTGAGAAATCCCTGATGGATGCAACACCCATGATGTACAGTAGCAATACCATTACAAAGGTGGTCACGGATGTATTGATGGAACGGGACAGCGTCTGAGTCACACTCTTGTCAGCGATCTCCGCCAGTTCTTCCTTGGATACGCGGGCACGACCACTGATATTCTCACGCACACGGTCAAATACGACGATCGTATCATTGATAGAGTAACCAAGGATCGTCAGCATAACCGCAATGAACGTAGATCCAACGGAAATACGAACCAGCGCGTAGCTTGCAAGTACGAGCAGGATATCATGGATCAGTGCCAGCACAGATGCGGATGCAAAACGGAAATCCTGAAAACGGAACGCAATGTAGATCATGATCAGGATCACTGCAATGATCACCGCGATGACCGCGTCACTTGTCATCTCTGAGCTGATGGTGGAACTGATGGACTGAGAAGAAATCGTATTCTCATCTACGCCATACTTGTCAACAAATACCTGATTGAACGCCTCACGTTCTTCAAGGCTCAGATTTCTTGTCTTGAAGATGACACCGTTGCTGTCGGCAACCTTCTGCACATAAACGTCAGAATCGCCTGTAATATCCATTACTAACGGAACCATCTCGGAATCGATCTGCTCTAACGTATACTCCTCATTGAAGTATACTGTATTGGAAGTACCACCAACAAACTCCAGACTTAAATTCAGTGCGCCATCACCGCTTGCACTGTGCACACCCATACCGATGAATCCGGCTGCGATACATGCGACTGCGATCACATAGAATACCGGACGTTTCTTGGTAAAGGTAATGTCCTTTAATTCTTTTGCCTTACCGTAATATTTTGCATCCTTTACGCCAATGCCATACAAGGAATAAACCACATATCTGGTCACAAACAGGGATGTGATCAGTGAAATGATAATACTGATCGCCAGTGTGTATGCAAAGCCCTTCACCGTACCGGAACCCTTCCATGCAAGGATCGCTGCCACGATCAGGGTGGTCACGTTACCGTCAACGATAGCGGATGTCGCCTTCTTGAAGCCGTCCTTCATCGCGTTAAATACACTCTTTCCTGCGGAAAGCTCCTCACGGATACGGCCGTAGATGACAACGTTTGCATCCACTGCCATACCAATACCAAGGATGATACCTGCGATACCGGGCAGCGTCAGTGTAATATCAAACCAGTAGATCACTACAATCGTCAGTGTTGAGTAAATCACCAGTGCAACTGCTGCTGCCGCACCTAATACCCAGTAGTATGCGATCATGAAAATGATGATCAGTACAAGACCGATCAGCGCTGCCTTTAATGCGGAAGACATTGCCTCTGCACCAAGCTGTGCACCAACGACCTGTGACTCTAACTCAGATAACTCCAGTGACAGGGAACCGATACGGATCTGTGATGCCAGCTGGTAAGCTTCATCGTAGTTTGCCATACCTGTGATCTGAGCAGTACCGCCGCTGATCTGTGACTGTACCACCGGATTGCTGATGGTCTCTCCGTCATAGATGATAGGAAGGTTCTTTCCAATGTTCTCGCCTGTGATCTCTGAGAAAGTCTCTGCTGCATCATCGCTGAGTACCAGATCTACGCAATATGCGTTATTTCCCGTGTTGTCCTTATAAGTACCTGCCTGTGCATCCACCACATCATCGCCGGTCATAAATACGTTACCGTCCGGATCACAGAACTGCAGGGAACCGGGAGTACCCAGATCCTCTAAAATATCGTTTGCATCCGTCACGCCGGGAATTTCTACACAGATACGGTCATCACCGCTCTGGTAAACAGTTGCCTCTGTACTGTAGGACTCAATACGTTTCTGCAGCTTGTAGATGGTATCACTCATCTGCTCTGCTGTTGCATCCTCATCTTCTACCTGATAGGTAATGCTGACACCACCTGCCAGATCAAGGCCCAGAGTAATGTTCTGTCCCTCGCCCTTACCGGTGCTGGAAAGAATGATGGATGCGTAGTAACCGAGTGCCACAACGACAGCCAGAACGACTGCCAGGATCGCTACGCTCTTGTTCTTCTTCATGACTTGTTTCCTCTCTTTTTTAATCTTCTTGTGCAAGTGCCGCCTTGATCATGATCGCGCACTCCACACGTTTCTTTTGCAGTGCACATCCGATGTCATAGGCATCATGGATGCTGCCATGGAAGTTGTAGGAATTTGCCGCACAACCACCGCTGCAATAAAATCTCGCAAAACAGTTCTTGCATTTTTCCTTGGAATATACATTGCAGGACTTGAAATCAGCTACAATGTCATCTCGTTTTACGCCCTCATATACATTTCCAAGCAAAAACTCCTCGTTGCCAACAAACTGATGGCAAGGATAGAGGTCTCCCCAGGGTGTCACAGCCAGGTACTCCGTACCTGAGCCGCAGCCCGACAAGCGCTTTGCCACGCAGGGTCCTCCCTCTAAATCTATCATAAAATGGAAGAAATTGAAATCTTCTCCATTTTTATGCCGCTTGATCATTTCCTGGGCCAGCTTGTCATACTCCTCGTACAAGCGGGGCAGGTCTTCCTCACGGATCGCATAATCGGCGCTCTCCGGTGCCACCACCGGCTCCACGGAGATCTGTTTAAAGCCCAGATCCGCCAGATGCAGTACATCCTCGGCAAAATCCAGATTGTGATGGGTAAATGTTCCACGCACATAATAGCGCTGCTGATCTCTGCTATCCGCAAATTTCTTATATTTCGGCACCACCAGATCATAGCTGCCGGAACCGTTCGGGAACGGACGCATAAAATTATGTACCTCAGGTCGTCCGTCGATGCTCAGCACGACGTTGTCCATCTCACGGTTTGCAAACTCCATGATATCGTCGTTCAAAAGAACACCGTTCGTTGTCAATGTGAAACGGAATTTCTTGTCATGCTCCTTTTCCAGATTTCGGCCATAGGCAACCAGATCCTTGACCACCTGAAAGTTCAGTGTCGGCTCACCGCCAAAGAAATCCACTTCCAGATTCCGTCTGTTTCCGCTGTTCGCAACGAGAAAATCCAGTGCCGCCTTTCCCACCTCATAGGACATCAGCTCACGCTTTCCGTGATACTCGCCCTCCTCTGCAAAACAATACTTGCAGGCCAAATTACAGTCATGAGCTATGTGCAGACACAATGCCTTCACGACCGTCGGACGGTTTTTGCCGAGTTCCTCAATATATCCTTCATATTCATCCGGTGTAAACAGTTCCTTGCTCTCGATCAGCTCGTCGATCTCCGAAAGAGCCTCGTCGATCTCCGCTGCCTCATATTTATCTGCAAGCAGCGCCCTGATCTCCTCCGGCGAATGCACTTCGTACAGGCCAATGACCTCGTACATCAGCTCGTCCACCACATGGATCGCACCGCTGTTCACATCCAGAACGATATTATATCCATTGTTCTGATACTGATGAATCAATGTATCTTACCCTTTCTAATTCTAAATGCAACAAATGACCGTCCGCAACGCGAACGGTCTCTTTGATGATCTTTTTTGTGCAAGCAGAAAATTATTTGCACTGCTCGCAAGTCTGATTTCCTACAGTGCAGGAAGTCTTGCATGCTGACTGGCAAGAGGTCTGGCACTCACCGCAGCCGCCCTTCTTTACAGTGTTCTGTAACTTTCTTGTGTTTAATGTCTGTACATGCTTCATAATTTTTTCGCTCCTTTCAGCAATACCTAGGGTGCATTATAGCATATCCGCTGACAGACTTCAACTGTTATTTTTCAACTGAGCATTCCTCCTGCGGTCGCCGACAGCAGACACAACACCATCGTTGAGAGCAGATGCACCGGTTCCGCATCCAATCCCTGATGCAGAACCACACCAACCAGGATCAGGACTCCGTAATAGAGCGCCCCCATGAGCAGTCCCCACAAATATTTTTTCACGCCGGTCTTTTTCCCCATCAGAAAACCGCCGAAAAATCCCGCGATGATGTAGATCGCAATGATCGCACCGTTTACCACCGGCTCTGCCAGATCCATCTGATACATGAGAAATGCCAGCAGCAAAAGCAACATACCGGTAATGATATACATCGTCACCAAAATAACCAGAACCGGTATGAGCATTGATTCTTTCCTTGTCTGTCGTTCCATAGAATATCCTCCCCACCATAGATTTGTCCTAGTGGTACAATCTATGCAGGGTTCGTCCGAAATATTACAGCTCTATCTCATACCGCACCATCATTTTTTCACCGATCTTCACCATTCCGATCCTTTCAAAACGCAACTTTTCCATCAGTCCGTGGCTTGCCGTATTCCCCGGCTCCACAAAACAATTCAGCGTCCCGAAATCCGACAGATTTGTGCGTGCAAACTCAATGAGCTTCTCACACACCTCCTTCGCGTAGCCCTGACGCTGATAAGGCACGCCAATAATATAACCCATCTCCAGCACGATCTCATCCCCCAGATCCTGATGGGAAAATCCGGCACGTCCGATCAATTCACCGGTCTCCCGGTCGCACACCAGCCACATGCCGTAGCCGTAAAAACGGTACATCTTATCAATATAATCTCTTGTATACTGTTCCTCACGAGGACGCTCATAGAGCGGTTCCGTGTAGTCCGTGATGCCTGGCTGTGCATACAGCGCAAACAAGTCATCCAGATCATCCGGGGTGATCTCCCGCAGATAACAGCGCTCCGTCACCACCGTGATCCAGGGCAGTCCCTGGGCACGCTTCATGATCCGGTCCAGAAACTGCACATCCACTTCCTCAAAACCCTCCACGAGGATATCTACGCCTGAAGTCACAGATCCAAATCCCACCGTTGCCATCTTTGTGCCCTCTGCCAATGCCAATGTCTGCGGCGATCCTGCCAGCAGCAACGTGGTTTCGGAGCAAGGCGAGATCCAGTCGTGCCGGTTTCCCACGGCTTGTTCTCCCACAGCACCACATTCCTGCGCATCCAGCTCTATAAGCATAACGCCCGCCCCGGGAAGCTCCCGAAGCAGGCGTTTCAACTCATCATCTGTCGCCTCGCTGGCGCGATAGCAGACATATTCAATACTTTTTACCGATTGGAACAGTTCTTGTTCCCGGCCTAACATTTCTCCGGTTCCGGGTAATCCACGCCAAAGGTCTCTACCGTGACCTTGACCATCTTCTGCTCCTCCATCGGACGGTCAGAATAATCTGTCTTTACCCGTGTGATCTTGTCAACGACTTCCAGTCCCTCCACAAGTTTTCCAAACGCAGCATATTCACCATCCAGATGAGGGCTGGTCTCATGCATGATAAAAAACTGGCTGCCAGCGGAGTCGGGGATCATGGTTCTTGCCATGGAAAGGACACCGGGTGTATGCTTTAAATCATTCTTGAAACCGTTATGTGTGAACTCACCCTTAATGCTGTAGCCGGGGCCGCCCATTCCGGTTCCGTCCGGATCACCGCCCTGGATCATAAATCCGGGGATCACACGGTGAAAGATCACACCGTCATAATAGCCTTTTTTGATCAGGCTAATGAAATTGTTTACGGTATTCGGCGCGATCTCAGGATATAATTCAGCCTTCATGATATCGCCGTTTTCCATCTCGATCGTCACGATCGGATTCTGATTTGCCATTGTCTGTTCTCCTTATTTCTAAAAGATTAGTCCTCTACTGTGACAGTCATTTTGTCCAGATGCCAGATCTCGTCAACGTACTGCTGGATCGTACGATCAGATGAGAACTTGCCTGCGTGAGCAGTATTTAAGATTGCCTTCTTTGCCCAGCCCTTCTCATCGGCATACATCTGGGAAATCTTCTCCTGCGCCTGTGCATAAGAGCGGAAATCTGCCAGCGTAAAGTAGGTATCTGCGTACTGTGTACACTGTGTGTTCAGCAGAGAGTTGTACAGGTCTCGGAACAGCTCGGTATCATTCTTTGAGTAGAAACCGTTGATGAGCTGCATCAGTACCTGGCGGATCTGCGGATCGTTATTGAAGATCTGCATCGGATCGTAGTCTCTTGCCTTCTCATGGGCAATGACCTCATCCGCACTCATACCGAAGATCACGATGTTTTCCTCGCCGACTTCCTCTACCATCTCCACGTTGGCACCATCCATCGTTCCGATAGTGATCGCACCGTTTAACATGTACTTCATGTTACCGGTACCGGATGCCTCCTTGCTGGCGGTAGAGATCTGCTCGGAAACATCTGCTCCGGCGGTGATGATCTCTGCGTTGGATACACAGTAATCCTCAATAAATACGACCTTGATCTTACCGTTAATACTTGCATCATTGTTGATGACATCAGCTACATTATTGATGAGCTTGATCGTCAGTTTTGCGTTCTTGTAACCGGCTGCTGCTTTCGCACCAAAGATGAAGGTTCTCGGATAGAATTCCATATCCGGATGCTCTTTCAGCTTATTGTACAGATACATCACATGTAAAATATTCATCAGCTGTCTCTTGTACTCGTGCAGACGCTTGGTCTGGCAGTCGAAGATGGAACGGGGATTGACCTCGATGCCGTTGTGCTCCTTGATATATTTTGCAAGACGCAGCTTGTTCTGATACTTGATGTTCATGAACTCTGCCTGTGCCTTCTCGTCGTCTGCATAGACAGCCAAACGCTCCAGGTGGCTGAGATCGGTGATCCAGTCGTTTCCGATATGATCGGTGATCCAGCTTGCCAAAAGCGGATTTGCATGCAACAGGAAACGTCTCTGAGTGATACCGTTTGTCTTGTTATTGAACTTCTCAGGGAACATCTGATAGAACTCCTTCAGTTCCTGATTTTTCAGGATCTCTGTATGAAGCTTTGCCACACCGTTCACAGAATAGCTGGCTGCGATCGCCAGATGTGCCATCTTTACTTTTCCATCATATACGATCGCCATCTTCTCAATCATATGCTGATCGCCGGGGAAGCTCGCCTGGATCTGTAAAATGAAACGGCGGTTGATCTCCTCAACGATCTGATAGATACGAGGAAGCAGACGGGAGAAGATCTCAATGGGCCACTTCTCCAGTGCCTCTGCCATGATCGTATGATTCGTATATGCACAGGTCTGTGTCGTGATCTTCCATGCATCGTTCCACTCCAGGCCATACTCATCCAGAAGGATACGCATCAATTCTGCGACAGCAACCGTCGGATGGGTGTCGTTCATCTGGAAGGTGACCTTCTTCGGCAGATCATGGATATCGTCGTGATTTTTCATAAACTTCGCGATGGCGCGCTGTACGCTGGCAGATACGAAGAAATACTGCTGGCGCAGGCGGAGCTCCTTACCCTGTACATGATTGTCATTCGGATAAAGAACATCCACGAGGTTTCTTGCAAGGTTCTCCTGTTCCACAGCCTTATAGTAATCGCCCTTGTCAAAGGAATCCAGCTTAAAGCACTCTACGGGCTGTGCATCCCAGATCATGAGCGTATTTACAACGTTGTTATTGTAACCGATGATAGGCATATCATACGGGATCGCCATCACCGCCTGATAATTTTCATGCACGAAACGTGTCTTTCCGGTTGCCTGATCATACTCTGCACGGACATATCCGCCGAATTTTACCGTATAAGCATACTCCGGCCGACGCAGTTCAAAGGGATAACCATCCTTTAACCAGTTATCCGGCTCTTCTACCTGATAACCGTCCTTGATCTTCTGACGGAACATACCGTAGCGGTAACGGATACCGCATCCATATGCCGGATAACCCAGTGTAGACAAAGACTCCATAAAGCAGGCTGCCAAACGTCCCAAACCACCATTTCCCAGTGCCGGGTCGCGCTCCTGATCCTCGATCAGGTTCAGATCCAGACCGATCTCTTCCAGCGCCTCCTTGACCTCATCATAAGCAGTCAGATTGATCAGGTTGTTTCCCAACGCACGACCTACCAGAAATTCCATTGACATATAGTAAACGGTCTTGGGATCAGTTTCATCCATGGTTTTCTGTGTTGCAAGCCACTGATCGATGATGACCTCTTTTACCACAAAGCTGACTGCCTGATAGATTTCCTGCTGGCTTGCTTCGGAAAGGTTTTTACGAAACAGGGTTTTTACTGTGTTTTTGACATTCTTGATGAATGTCTCCTTCTCAAAAATCTGATTTGTCATAGGTATTCCTCCTCTTTCGTCCTGGATTTGAAAAACGGCAGCTTCATGCGTTCTTTTCTACTCCAAGCGCAACTTTTTCCCCGTTAATATTCCATTCCTTCTCGTATCCGCTTACAACCCCCGATGTAAGTGAATCTGCCAGCACTTCACCACAGATCTCCTCACCGTGTGCAGCAAAGATGTCTGCCACCTTGCCGTCTGCCACATAAGATACACGGATGCGGTCCATGACCTCAAAACCGGCTTCCTTACGCATGGTCTGAATCTTGCTGATGATCTCGCGTACAAAGCCTTCCTGGATCAGCTCCTCTGTCAGATTTGTATCCAGTACAACAGTTACGGTATTGTCACCCTCTGTCTGATAGCCTTCCATCTGTGTCATAGTGATCAGCAGATCTTCCTCTGATAGTACAACATCCGGAGAAACACTGTCAAGAGTGATGCTTCCCTTGCTCTTCAGTTCTGCCATCGCAGCGTTACCGTCCAGCTCTGCCAGAGCCTTCTGGATCTGTCCTAAGAACTTGCCGTACTTGGGACCAACCGTACGAAGCTGCGGTTTGAAGGTGTAATCGGTATATTTGCTGACATCCTCCGTAAATTCAACCTTCTTTACATTCAGCTCATCGGCAATGATCTCTGTATAAAAATCGGATAATGTCTCCGGAGCCTTTACGTACATCGTACCGATCGGCTGGCGGTTCTTGATATTTGCAGAGTTACGGCAGGCACGGCCCATGACAACGATCTTTAAGACTGCCTCCATATTTTTCTCCAGCTCTGCATCGATCCATGCCTCGTTTGCTACCGGGAAGTCACAAAGATGAACGCTCTCCGGGGCATCCTTATCGATGGAACATACCAGATTGCGGTAAATATCCTCTGTCATGAAGGGGATCATGGGCGCTGCACATTTTGCAACTGTTACAAGTGCGGTGTAAAGCGTCATGTAAGCGTTGATCTTATCCTGCTCCATGCCCTTTGCCCAGAAGCGCTCACGGCTGCGGCGCACATACCAGTTACTCATCTCATCCACGAAATCATCCAGCGCACGGGCTGCTTCCGGGATACGGTAGTTGTTCAGGTTATCGTCCACAGACTTGATGAGCGTATTCAGCTTTGACAACAGCCATTTGTCCATAACAGACAGCTTCTCGTAATCCAGTGTATATTTTGTTGCATCAAAATTGTCAATGTTCGCATACAGTACGAAGAACGCGTAGGTATTCCACAGCGTACCCATAAACTTGCGCTGTCCTTCCTGTACAGCCTTGCCATGGAAACGGTTCGGAAGCCACGGCGCACTATTAATATAGAAGTACCAGCGGATCGCATCTGCACCATACTTCTCCAGTGCATCAAAAGGATCCACCGCATTTCCTTTGGACTTACTCATCTTCTGTCCGTTCTCGTCCTGCACATGTCCGAGTACGATGACATTCTCATAAGGAGCCTTGCCAAAAAGCAGGGTAGACTCGGCCATCAGGGAGTAGAACCATCCACGGGTCTGGTCAACCGCCTCGGAAATGAACTGTGCCGGGAACTGCTGCTCGAACAGCTCCTTATTTTCAAAGGGATAATGATGCTGTGCGAAGGGCATCGCACCGGAATCAAACCAGCAGTCGATGACCTCAGGTACACGGCGCATCGTTTTTCCGCAACAAGGACATTTGATCTCAACCGCATCGATGTACGGACGGTGCAGCTCGATCTTTGCCGCTTCAGGATCTCCGCTAAGCTCTGCCAGCTCTGCTCTGCTGCCTACGGAGATCTGGTGTCCGCAATCCTCACACTCCCAGATATTGAGCGGTGTTCCCCAGTAACGGTTACGGGAGATGCCCCAGTCCTGAATGTTCTCCAGCCAGTTGCCGAAACGTCCCTCTCCGATCGACTCAGGGATCCAGTTAACGGTGTGGTTATTTGCCACCAGCTCATCACGCACCTCGGTCATCTTGATAAACCAGGACTCACGCGCATAGTAGATGAGCGGGGTGTCGCAGCGCCAGCAGTGCGGATATTCATGCTCGAACTTGGGTGCGTCGAACAGCAGTCCTTTGTCTTCCAGATCCTGCAATACCATCGGGTCTGCCTTCTTTACAAAGACACCTGCGTAAGGCGTATTCTCAGTCAGCTCACCCTTCTCATTGACAAGCTGTACGAAGGGCAGGTCATAGTTGCGTCCCACATTTGCATCGTCCTCACCAAATGCGGGAGCGATGTGTACGATACCGGTACCATCTGTCATCGTAACGTAGTTGTCACAGGTGATGTAGTGTGCTTTTTTGTGCTGCTTTGCAATGATCTCGTTTGCAAAATCAAACAGCGGCTCGTATTCCTTGCGCTCAAGATCGGTTCCCTTGTAGCTCTCAAGCACTTCGTAGGTCTTCTGTCCCTCCTCGGTGGCAAGAGTTCCGAGCACCTTATCCAGCAGCGCCTCAGCCATATAATAGGTATAGCCATCGATGGCCTTTACCTTGCAATAGATCTCATCCGGGTTCACGCAGAGTGCCACGTTGCTGGGCAGGGTCCAGGGAGTCGTCGTCCATGCCAGGAAGTAAGCATCCTCGCCCACAACCTTAAAGCGGACAACAGCAGAACGCTCCTTGACTGTTTTGTAGCCCTGTGCCACTTCCTGTGAAGAAAGCGGCGTTCCGCAGCGCGGGCAGTAGGGAACGATCTTGAAGCCCTTGTACAAAAGCTTTTTGTCCCAGATCTCTTTCAGTGCCCACCACTCGGATTCGATAAAATTGTCGTCATAGGTTACGTAGGGATCATCCATATCAGCCCAGAAACCGACAGTTCCGGAGAAGTCCTCCCACATTCCTTTGTATTTCCATACGGATTCCTTACATTTTTTTATGAAGGGCTCCATTCCGTACTCTTCGATCTGCTCCTTGCCGTTTAAGCCCAGCAGTTTCTCTACCTCCAGCTCCACCGGCAGACCGTGGGTATCCCAGCCCGCCTTACGGGGCACATAGTAGCCCTTCATGGTGCGGTATCGGGGAATCATATCCTTGATGACACGGGTCAGCACATGACCGATATGCGGTTTGCCGTTTGCAGTCGGCGGTCCGTCATAAAACGTATAGGTCGGTCCTTCCTTGCGATTTTCCATACTCTTGCGGAAGATGTCATTGTCTTCCCAGAACTTCTCGGTTGCTTTTTCTCTCTCCACGAAATTCATATTCGTATCGACTTTGTTGTACATTCTATTTTTCTCCTTTCCAAAAATAAAAAGCCCTCATCCGTAAAAGGACAAGGGCTGTTGCGCCATGTTTACCACCTCATACTGGATACTCCGATCATTCGTTCATATCCGCTTCCCGTAACGGGGGAAAACCGTCAGAACCTACTCACGATGTTTTCAGCCTGCTGCTCAGAAGTGATATTCAGTGCTCACGTACTTGTACCGGTTCCCACCAATCCCGGCTCTCTGGGACGTTTCGTAAGACCTACTGTCTTCGTCAGTGCATTTGAGATATTCCTAAAAATCTCCATTAGTATAATTCAAGGAAACAAGGATTGTCAAGGGTCAGCGAGCATTTTCTCCGCTTTCGCTCACAGATCCTGTCCGTGATGATGCCCATCATAGGGCAGATCGTCCTCCAGACCGTCTCCGTCAAAGTCAATATAATCGTCTTCACCCTCCGTAAAGTATTCGAAAGGCAGTGTTTCTGAATACATCCAGGAAGTCGTTCCGACTCCGGCGATATAGACCACAACGATCATGATCACAGTCAGGATCACAGAGATCACGGATGTCACGATACCCGCAATCGCAAAACCCTTACCATCCGCATTCCGGCTCATGTGTATAATGGCAAATATGATAGAGATGATCGCCAGCGGTATATTGATACAGCCACAGAAAAATACCAGTGCCAGTATACCGAGCACCATCGACGCGATGCCAAAACCGTTGCCTCCGGGCTGAGAGGAAGAATGATAAAAGCTGCCTCCGTCCGGCGGCGGTGTCTGCTGTTCGCTCTGCCACTGATCCCGATTCACCTCTCCGAATGTATTCTTATCATAACCGGTCTGATTTTCCCGGTATTGCTTATCGTCCATTTTACCGCTCCCTTTCCAATGATGTGTATCAGTACATCTTTTTTATGAGTTTAACACAAAATAGAAAAAGCGGCAACGCCATTGTTTCTTGACGCTTCGAAAAAATAAGACTATACTGAACCTAATTACTAGCGAACCTAACTACTAGCATAGAAACGACGATTACACACAGTCCCCCGTCATTTTCACCCAGAATATCCACATACGGACTGTGAAAAACAAATAATCAGGAAAGGGGCGTCAGGCGCAGCCTGACAAAAAAGTTATGAGCACCTTAAAGCTATCCCTGCTCACAGATCTGTATGAATTGACCATGATGCAGGGCTATTTCAAAAACCAGAATCATGATATTGTCGTATTTGACGCATTTTACCGCAGCAATCCCTGTGGAGGCGGTTATTCTGTATGCGCCGGTCTGGAACAGCTGATCGACTATGTCAAACGTCTTCAGTTTGATGAGGATGACATCAGTTACCTGCGGTCCTTGAAGATTTTTGATGAGGACTTCCTGGCTTACCTGAAAGACTTCCGTTTCAGCGGTGACATTTATGCGATCCCCGAGGGCACGCTCATCTTCCCGCGAGAGCCACTTGTCAAGATCATCGCACCGATCATGGAAGCACAGCTGATGGAAACTGCCATCTTAAATATCATCAACCACCAGTGCCTGATCGCCACAAAGGCAGCCCGCGTATGCTATGCAGCCAAAGGCGACGGAGTGATGGAGTTTGGTCTGCGCCGTGCACAGGGCCCTGACGCCGGTACATACGGTGCCAGAGCAGCAGTCATCGGCGGTTGTAAGGGAACATCCAATGTACTGGCCGGACAAATGTTTGACATTCCGGTACTCGGTACCCATGCCCACAGCTGGATCATGAGTTTCCCGGATGAATACACTGCATTCAAAGCGTATGCAGATCTCTATCCCAATGCCTGCATCCTTTTAGTAGACACCTATGATACCTTAAAATCCGGTATGCCCAATGCGATCCGCGTCTTTACCGAGATGCGCGAGGCAGGCATTCCCCTGACCTATTACGGCATCCGCATGGACAGCGGTGATCTTGCCTATCTGTCAAAGAAAGTGCGCAAGATGTTAGACGATGCAGGATTCCCGGACGCAGTCATCTCTGCTTCCAATGATCTGGACGAGTACCTGATCGAGTCCTTAAAGCTTCAGGGCGCAACGATCACCTCCTGGGGTGTCGGCACCAATCTGATCACTTCCAAGGACAATCCCGCATTCGGCGGTGTGTACAAGCTGGCTGCCATTCAGGCAGAGGACGGCACCTTCACTCCGAAGATCAAGCTGTCCGAGAACTCCGAGAAGGTGACCAACCCCGGAAACAAGACGATCTACCGCATCTACGACAACGATACCGGAAAGATCCGCGCCGATCTGATCTGTCTGGCGGACGAAGTATTTGATCCCCATGAGGACATGCTGTTGTTCGATCCGCAGGAGCCGTGGAAAAAGACGCGCATCGCCGGAGACAGCTACACACTGCGTGAGCTGCTCGTACCGGTATTTAGGAAGGGTGAATGCGTTTACGAATCTCCCTCTACCATGGAGATCCGCGCGATCTGCGAAAAGGAAAAGGATACCATTTGGGACGAGACCAAGCGTTTTGTCAATCCCGCCAAGATCTATGTGGATCTGTCGGACAAGCTGTACAAGCTCAAGAATGATATTCTGAATCAGATGAGTCAGGCGTAATTTTTCATATGCATTTCAAAAGAGGCCTCCGCAGAGGTCTCTTTTTTGATGATGCGCCTACTCAACCCGATACTGCATAAAAGATCCACTGCAGTCGCGGGCTCTTTACATATCCTGTAATTTAATTGAATCCAACAATCTTCTGCGTCAGCTTATACGCCGCCACAGAGATCTTGCGTCCGCCCCTGCCCGGCAGATTCATGGTGTTGCCCATGATACCGTTGCGCAGATGATGAAACAGGCGGATATCATAGTCCTTGATGTACTTCCACAAGTCTCTCTTTTTCTGCAGATTTTCCTCTGTGCCGGAACGCAAAAGCAAAACAGTCGAAACGACCGTGATGATCTCCAGGTAATTAAACATGTACTTGCGCAGGCGCTTGTTCTGGATCCTCCACAGGTCATAGTCCTCGATCATGATCTTATTCACCTTAATCTGCTGATCGATGCGTCCGATCATGATATCCTCATTCACAGACTGATCCTCACGTCCGATATAGTAATGGTACAGATCCACATCCATGTAATACATCTTTTTCACAAAAGGCAACGGATGGTACACATAGATATTATCCACATAAAATGTGTGTTTCGGCAGCTCCAGCTTGCATTTTAACAGCATGCCCGTGCGGTAAATGACGGAATGCATCAAAAGATAATGTCCCTTCGTGATGAGTTTCACATCATTCCAGCCAAAGATCTGATCGGTGGGGAACATGGATGTATAACGCATCACTTTCTTGTGCTTGGCACCATCCTTGTCATAGACAAAATTTGCGATAAACAGATCCACGGTCTCATCACCTCCGGCCAGCTGACGCAGCTTATCCAG
Organism: uncultured bacterium; assembly: GCA_945828315.1. GTDB lineage: Bacteria > Bacillota > Clostridia > Lachnospirales > Lachnospiraceae > W0P33-017. The sequence goes on from CALZQA010000019.1 coordinate 31,760, forward strand.
CACCTCCAGAAATGCCTTCTCATCTACCCAGTCATCACTGTCCACCACCTTGTAATACAGTCCGGTGGCATTCTGAATACCGGTATTGACTGCAGCGCCGTGTCCGCCGTTTTCCTGATGGATCGCGCGGATGATCGTGGGGTAACGTCTCGCATAGGAATCCGCGATCTCCGGTGTCGCATCCTTCGAACCGTCGTCCACGATCAAAATCTCCACATCCTCACCGCCTACTAAAAGCGATTTAATGCAGTGCTCCATATAATCCTGCGAATTGTAGCAGGGAATTGCAATCGTAAGTAATTTCATCGTCTTTTCTCCATGATCCTTTCTGCCAGGTCAAGCGCCTTCCGCGCCATAGCATCCATATTATAATATTTATATTCTGCCAGTCTTCCCAGCAGATAAAAGCCGGGCAGCCCTGCTGTCAGTGCACGATACTTTTCGTACAGCGCCTCATTATCTGGGTTCAAGATCGCATAGTAGGGAATTTCTCCTGCGGCGCCGCTGTACGCAAACGGATACTCCCGCACGATCGTCGTGCCGTCGCAACCGGTCTGTCCCGTCAGATATTGAAACTCCGTAATGCGGGTAAAATCTTCACTGACGGTATAATTAACAACCGAATGCCCGTGCTGATAGTCGCTCTGCTCCAAATGCTCAAAGTCAAACCGGAGAGAACGGTACGGCAGGCGTCCGTAACGGCAGTCGAACAATTCGTCCAGCGCTCCGGTATAGATAACTTCCCCCTCAAAGGACGCTCCGTCAAATAAAATCCCCTCCGACCTGATCGCCAGACGCTCTGATGCTTTTACGCCAAGCACAACATCTATGTTTTCATGATCCAGCAGCCGCTCAAACATCGGCGTGAAACCATGCTCCGGCACACCCTGATATTTATCCTGAAAATAGCGGTTATCGTGTGAGATCAGCACCGGGACACGTCCGGTCACCTCCGGCGAGATCTCCTCCGGAGTCTGTCCCCACTGCTTCATCGTATAGCGCAAAAAAATGTTTTCATACACATACTGCGCAATTTTCTGAATGTCCGGATCTTCACTTTTTTTCAGCTCCATGATCGGCACTCTGCTGCCTTCGCCGTATGCAAAGATCAGTTTCTCTTCCAGTTCTTTCGCCTTTTCCTCACCGTAAACAAGCTGCAGTGTGTTCAGGTTAAACGGCACCGGGATCAGATTCCCGTTTACATTCGCCACTACCTGATGTCCCTGTGGATACAGATACCAGTCCGTAAAACGTGACAGATATTCATAGACGCCCTCATCATTTGTATGAAAAATATGTGGACCATATTCATGGATCAGCACACCGTATGTATCCATTTTATCAAAGCAATTACCACCGATATGATCACGCTGTTCCAGAACCAGCACGCGGCGGCCTCCGGTCTCTGCAAGCTGACGTGCTGCGACTGCGCCCGCGATGCCTGCACCGATAACGATCGTATTGTACATCTCTTCCCCCTTTTTATTTGTAAAGCTCCTTGGCTTTGAAGTGTTTACAAAATGTTCACAAACCAATCATAGCCATGTCACAATTCATGAGTATTATATAACCATATCAAACAACAAACAAGTTAATTCACGAAAACTTCCCATATTTTCTTTTTCATAATGTAAAAGGGCGATGCGAAAACCGCATCGCCCTCCTCTTTTATTCCAAAAATTTTTCCTGACCGATGCGGATATTCATGTAGCGCGAATACGCGGCATACGCCGCCGGGATCGCATAATGTTCCTCCGAGGCGGAAGGTTCCACAAAAAGAAAGCCGCTCTCTGCCTGCGGTTCCTCTACCAGCACCGCATAACCTCTCATCCGCCACTCCACATGAGAAAAGATATGCTTTGCCTCCGGCAATTTCTGGATACGGATGGGCGACAAACCCTGTTCCTTCACAAAATCCAGCACCGCCTTTTCAGAAAGATACCCTTCCAGATACGGGAACTCATACATTCCCGCCAGAAGTCCCTGATCCGGTCGCTTTTGCAGCAGGACCCGGTCACCGTCACGAATAACGAGCACCGTCTTTTTTTCCAGCCGTCTGGCTTTAGGCTTTGCTTTCACCGGGATCCGGTCCGTCGTGCCATGCGCATATGCAAGACAAAGCGCCTGCCACGGGCATTCTCCGCATAGCGGTTCTCCATTGGGCACACAGACTGTCGCACCCAGTTCCATCATCGCCTGCGTAAACATTCCTGCACGCCCTTGCGGAATGATCGGTCGCAGAGCCGCCTCCACTTTTGTCTTCACCGACTGCTTTGCAATGTCCGAGTCATCCTCCGCCGCACGCATGACGATGCGCAGCACATTACCGTCCACAGCCGCCGCCGGATGCCCAAATGCAATCGACGAAATGGCTGCTGCCGTATAATGTCCGATCCCTTTGAGCTTCAGCAGATCCTCGTAATCTGCTGGGATCACACCGTCGTAATCGCTCATGATCGTCTGCGCAGCCGTCTGCATGTTGCGCACGCGATTGTAATAGCCCAGCCCCTCCCACAGCTTCAGAAGGCGATCTGTCTCGCACTCCGCCAGTGCCTGCACATCCGGGAGTGCCTCCATAAACCTGGCATAAAAGGGCTTTACCGCCTCCACACGTGTCTGCTGCAGCATGATCTCCGACACCCACACATGATAAGGCGTCGGCTCCTCGCGCCACGGCAATACACGCGCATGTGACGGATACCACGCCAACAGCGGCTCAACCAGCTGTGATAAATCGTATGTGTCCAGCATTTCCTTTCTCCTTTGTCTTTCTCCTCAAAAAAAGCTGTGGCAAATGCCACAGCTTTTTGCACATGTTTGATTTCAGAATACTACTTATTCTGGAAAGGAACAACCTTTAATTTCTTCTCAGGATCCTTCTCTAAGAAGTTGCCCATACCAGCCTTCTGGTCTTCTGTCTCGAAGCAGCTTCCGAACAGCTTCTCCTCGATCACGATCGCATCATCCATTGCTGCATCCAGACCATCGTTGATGGCTTTCTTGCAGGCACGAACTGCGATAGGAGCATTTGCAGCAATGATAGAAGCAAGCTTCTTTGCAGCAGGCATCAGCTCCTCAGCCGGATAAACGTTATTTACAAGACCGATTCTGTAAGCCTCATCAGCCTTGATATTGCGTGCGCTGTAGATCATCTCTTTTGCTTTTCCTACGCCAACGACTCTGGCAAGTCTCTGTGTACCGCCAAAACCGGGTGTGATTCCAAGACCAACCTCAGGCTGTCCGAAGATTGCATTGTCAGAGCAGATACGGATATCACAGCTCATAGCGATCTCACATCCGCCGCCAAGAGCAAAACCGTTGATCGCACAGATCACGGGAACCGGTAAGGTCTCGATTCTGCGGAATACATCATTACCCTTCTTGCCGAAAGCCTCGCCCTCAGCCTTTGTCAGGGTGCTCATCTCACCGATATCTGCACCGGCTACAAAAGACTTGAATGCGTTGCCCTTCTTGTCAGGACCACCGGTCAGGATCACCGCTCTGATGTCTGCGTTTGACTCGATCTCAGTCAGAGAAGCATTGATCTCATCTAAGGTCTCGCTGTTCAGCGCATTTAACGCTGCAGGTCTGGTAATTGTTAAAACCGCAATCGCGCCTTCAACTTCTAACGTTACATTGTTCATTGGTTTACCCTCCTAAAGCTTCGTATAATCACGACAGTAACTGCTCACACAGCTACCATTCAAATGTTACCTCTAATGTACCATTTTGTGAAAGAATTGTCAATGTCGTACCAGCCTTTGCATCTGACTAATTGCATGATCTGTCAAAACAGGCTTGCCATGCTCACGTATGTATGCCACCTGCCCTTCATGCGCGCTGACCGCATCCATAAATTCAATGGATGCAGACATGATCTGGCAGATCTGCTTTTCATCCATCTCTCCACGCCGCAGGATCAGACAATACACATTTTCATCCTCCAGCAGATACAGCTCACTGTTCATCTGAAGCTGTTCCTCAATGTCATCTGCGAGCCCTGCGCAAAAAGCCTGCAGCGACTTCAGGTCGGTAAATTCAAGCAGATACAGATCCTTCTTTGAGGCTGCAACAGGTGGCTGAGCTGCCTTTTCTTTCGCCTTATCACTCACCACATTCGAAAGATTGCTCATCGCAGAGCGCAGACTTTCCAAGATCTCCATGAAATTGCCCGCCTGCTTTTCCGAAAAAGTCAGTGCCAGTTTGCTCTCTGACAATACTGCTACCTGAATCGTCAACGGTCCGCCTTGTACCTTAAAGCCGACCTCCTGTTCCGCAAGCGCGATCATTTTTCGCAAAAACTCCTCTGTTCTGCCATTATTGGATAGGAAATCATCCATCTCCAATCCGTTTTCCTTTAATTCATCCTGTGTGACAATACACCGGACCGTATCTGTGCTGATCCGTTTAAACCTCATTTGTAACCTCACCTCTGATACATGTTGGCTCTCTTAACGCCTATTGTAGCACAAAATACAGAGGTTGAAAACTGAATTATTCTACCATCTTCATATATCTTTATGTGGGATCTTCACGCGGTCTTCTCCGTCAAAGCAGATGCATATCTCTTTTGTAAATACATCTCCGGGAGCCATTTCGGTATTGATCTCGATGGATGCATGTACGCGTTTTAACGTATCCATCAGATCCGCCAGACCATTACCGGTTCCCCATGTCGTGTTGCCGCGCTCACCGAAACGTTCCAGAACATATGGCGGAAATGGAATTCCACTGTCGTAGATCCGGATCAATACATGCTCGTCCTCATCCTTTACGATCAGGAGAAGGATCATCTTGTTCTTAAGACCATTCACCGCATGGATCGCATTGCGCAGCAGATCACCGATCAGTCTCGCGATCTCACCGTCACCGATATCCAGCCGCTTCATATCCTTATGGATCTGGGTCCCTACAAATACATCCAACTCTATATCCTGCTCAACGCACTCGGTAATCTTTGTCTTCAACAGAAGATCCACCAGGTCAATACCTGTCGTCTCAAAGAGTTCTGCGCTCATTTCCGCTCCTCCCAGTTCCTTTCCGTAATCATGACACACCGCTTCCAGCTTTTTTCTCATCTCCTCATCCTGCGCTGCATCCATGCTTGAGGCATAATTTGCGATCATCGGCAATATCTCTTTTGAGCGATGCAGCTTCTGGCTCATCTGCTTGTTATCTTCCGCATACATTTTCTGGATCTTTGCCATTTTGTAGTGGTCCATGAGCCAGAGGATGGTTAATAATGCAACTAAATAGGCACATGCAATTGCAATATTTGTATATCCTTTATTTTCTGTTGTATAAGCCACACGGATAACTTGATCTGTGAATATCAAAACAGCAGTCACAATTACACCTATTTGGTACATCCAAGCCTGTTTAACTTTAAAAAAATTGTTTTTATTCTTATATAATATCGCAATAACCAAAAGTCGACCTATTCCAAAAAACAAACATTTCACATCTGTTGACATCACTTGAATTAACCCTGCAATCACTCCACATACACTACTCAATACTAGATTAATAACATAATCCATTCCATACGAAATAAATGCAAATTTGAAGTTTGTTATATTAGAATTTTTGCTATGAATACTTATACTATATAAAACTAACAACGTACATAAAATAAATGGCACCAGATATCTTGTATATGTAAAACACTCCGCTATATATTTCAAAATACCCATCAATAGAACAACTATCCATTTTACCCAGCGACCCTTTTCTGCTGAAATCAGTTCATATAGGAACATCAGCAAATATGAATGAATAAAAAACACTATTATTTCCACTGTTCTTTCTCCCTAATTATTTTTTTTATCATATCACAAATTTTATTTGACGAACAGCGTAGACTTAAATAATTTTTTAAGCATATTCATATCATTTTCAAATCAACTTATAATAACAAAAAATGCCTTGTATCTCCTACAAAGCATTTTCCGTATTTTAGAACACAATAAAAGTTCTTAATAAGATTGTCTAAAATCAATTAACATCTTTC
>CALZQA010000020.1 GCA_945828315.1 uncultured bacterium
CACACTGCATATCGTCGGCAGCGTCAGATGTGTATAAGAGACAGCCTCCAGAATCAGGGACGCCAGCACACCGAGGGCGCACAACATGCTTCCCGCCGCAAACCAGTACCGCTCCGGCAGATGCTCCTGACAGACGCCAAGAATCCCTCCCGCGGCGATCGTCGCCATCAGACTCCATAAAAAAAGCCGAAGGAAGACCCCCCTGCTTTTCGGGCGAAACAATGCGATCAGCAATAAAATGCGAAGTACCGGACTGCCAGCAGCGAAAACCACGCCATAGCCTGCCGCTATGAACAGCAACACCTCCAGACTCACGGTTAGCGCGCACATCCACAGGATACGTGCAGTCGGACATTTCTGCTTCATCCACAGATTGACAAAGATGCACACATTCAATTCCACCAAAAATGTGCGCAGCCACAGCACATCTATGTAAATCGTTACCTCCACATATGCGATCCCTCCTGCATTCCTAAAGCTGTTCCCACGATTCCGGCAGCAAGTGCCTCAATTTGAGGTGAACAGTTTCTTTTCTGTGATGATCTGATTATACGACTGATAAAGCGCAGATTTTGTCAAAGCGACGACCGAAATAACCGAAAAAAACAAGGACCAGCGATTCCGTTCACGCGGATCGTCGGTCCTTGTTTTGTATACATCTTTTATCTGTTTTTTATTTTCTTGTATTCTTCAAAAATGCAGGGATCTGAATATCCTTCTCCGGCACACTGCTCTCCGGGCGCTTCGGCTTCTGGATTCCTGTAAATGTGGGGTTGACAGGTGTGGTCTGTGCTGAAGCAGCACCTGTTCCGGTTCCGAAACTGCGTGTATAACTGCTTCCTGTAGTACCGGTCAGTCCGCTGCGGCTGGTCAGCCCGGAACTCATAGGTCTTGTAGAGGTTCCTGCAGTTGCACCGGCAGTCGTCGTATATTTCATACCACTCATCAGAGGAGTTACGGAAGGCTTCTTGTTTGCCTCCAGTCCCGTGGCGATAACAGTGATCTTTGCGGTATCTGTCATAGACTCATCGTACTTCGCACCAAAAATAATGTTTGCCTCATCTCCTGCCAGATCCTGCACATAGCTCGCCGCATCATTGGCATCCATAAGGGAAATATCACCGGAAATATTGATGATCACGTGAGTTGCTCCATTGATGGTCGTCTCAAGCAGCGGGCTCGCAACTGCCAGCTTAACTGCATCCAGAGCCTTTTCATCTCCGTGTGCCTCTCCGATACCTATATGTGCCAGACCCTTATCCTTCATAACGGTCTGTACATCGGCAAAGTCCAGATTGATCAGTGCCGGCAGGTTGATCAGGTCCGTGATACCCTGCACAGACTGCTGTAACACCTCATCTGCCTTTTTGAGCGCATCCGGCATGGTTGTCCGGCGGTCTACGATCTCCAAAAGCTTATCGTTGGGAATCACGATCAGGGTATCCACACTCTCCTTTAAGCGGTCGATACCCGAAATCGCATTTACCATGCGCTGTTTTGCCTCAAATTTAAAGGGTTTTGTCACAACACCGACCGTCAGGATACCCATATCCTTTGCGATCTTTGCCACCACAGGAGCTGCTCCGGTTCCGGTTCCGCCTCCCATACCACATGTGACAAACACCATGTCTGCGCCCTGAATCGCGTTCGTGAGATCATCCACGCTCTCCTCAGCCGCTTTCATGCCGATCTCCGGCTGCGCACCTGCACCCAGTCCCTTTGTCAGCTTCTCGCCGATCTGGATCAGCGTCGGAGCCTTGCAAAGCGTAAGTGCCTGCTTATCCGTATTGACGCCAACGAACTCGACGCCCCCGATATTTTCATCGATCATTCTATTTACAGCATTGTTGCCGGCGCCTCCGACACCGATCACAATGATCTTCGCGTTATTATCTGCACCTGTGGTTGTAATCTCTAACAAGAGCTTGTCCTCCTCTATCCTCAAATATTGAAACTGTTCACTGCTTTCGCAGTTACATACAAAAATCCATATCAAATAGTCACAAATGACCCCTAATCATATTTATAATAGTATTTCTTCAAAAAATTATCAACCATTATTTTGATTTTTTACTTTTTTTAGGGTCAAAAATGATATCCGTCGTCTCACTCGTCCAGTTTTCCAGATGCAGCGTACCGCTTTTTCCTTCCAGCTGCGGCAGGATATACTGCAAACGCATAATCTTCTGTGCAAGGTAGTCGGCATTTCCGACTATGATCGTGATCTTTCCGCTATAGACCGTCATGGTACCGGATACTTCCTCGTACTTGATACGTTTTGCCGATATCTCATACTTTTGCAGAAGCTGCGTCAGCGAAAGGAGATTTTTCAATGCCGTATCATTTGCCAGCGGAAGCTTTTCATAGAGAACCACCGAATCACAGGTCAGGCCCTCGATCTTCGGTACATCCTCGATCACCTCCTGAGATGTCTCAACCACAAATCCGTCCTTGTCAAAATATGCATTCTGGTCGATAGAGCTGATATACAGATAGCCGAGGATTCCTTTTTCATAAACCTCCACTGTCAGTTCATGGGGCTTTGCCGGCTGCAGGCTGACCTCCATCGTATCCACAAACGGCAGCTTCTGTGTGTGAAAAAAACGATATTTCAGGTAGACATAGAGTGTACTCCATGAATACTCATCACTCAGTACGATCTCCTCGATCTGCTCATCCGTGTAGAGCTCGTTTCCCACCACATTGACCTTTTTCACGGTAAACACCTGCGTCACCAGCAGGACACCGATCCCCACCAGTAGAGCGATCAATGCCAGTAAGATCAAAATATTCCGTTTTCTCTTTTTTTGACGCAGGATCTCTCTGCGCTGTTCCTTAATCATATGCTATCTCCGATGCATTCGGCTCAAACTGTATGCCCCGTGATACCGAGAGCGCCAGCCCCATCTCCGCCATAAGGAACACGACAGATGTTCCGCCATAGCTGATGAAAGGAAGTGTCACTCCTGTATTTGGAATAGAGTTTGTAACGACCGCAATATTTAAAATGACCTGGATCGCAATGTGGGCCATGATCCCTGTCACAAGCAATGCTCCGTAAAGATCTCTGGCATTGTTGGCGATCACCATGAAACGCCAGATCAAAAGCAAAAACAGCAGGATCACACAGATGGCGCCGAACAGTCCCAGTTCTTCACAGATGATGGAAAAGATCATATCATTGGGAGCCTCCGGCACGAAACCGAGCTTCTGCATACTGTTTCCCAGACCTTTGCCAAACAGTCCGCCGGAACCGATGGCGTACAGTCCCTGCAGGGTCTGATAACCCTTTGCATAATTTTCCGGGTGCAACCACATCTCCACGCGCTCCCCGCGGTAGCCTGCGGAAGGAAGTACCAGAAAGAGGACTATACCCAGCACACCGACCGCGCCGACGATCACAAACTGCAGATATTTCGGACTTGCTACAAAGATCATTGCCACGCCGATACCCATAACGATGATTGCCGTACTCAGGTTGTTGTAAGCGATCAGTGCAAACAGCGGAAGGATAAAGATCATTACCTTTACCACGGTAGAGAATTTTGCCATCTTCTTCGGGAACCGGCAGATCATGCTGGCAAGAAACATGATGACTGCCAGCTTTGCAAACTCGGAAGGCTGAAACTCCAGACTGGAGTTTGGAATTCCAAGCCATCTTCTGGAATAATTATGCTCAATACCGATGCCCGGTATCAGCACGAGCGTACAGAGCAAAATAGCCACCAGGTAAGCCACTCCGCCAAACTTTTTCCAGACACGGTAATCGATTCGCGAGATCACAAACATGCCAAACAGTCCCAGCGCAAATGCAAAGCCCTGCCTTTTCAGATAATGGGTCGGATCTTTAAAGGTAAGCTGTGCGTCGTAAGCACTCGTACTGTAGAGCATCACCAGACCAAAACAGATCAGAAAAATAATGATAAACAGCAGACTGTAGTCAAAATATTTAATTTGCCGCTTTTTCTTCTGACGTCTTGCCATATATCTGCTCCTTTTTCATTACTTTTTCAGATTCCTTACCATATCCTTAAACATCCGACCGCGCTGTTCATAGCTGTCAAACATATCCCAGCTGGCACACGCCGGGGACAACAGCACCGCATCTCCGCTCTCTGCCGTGTCATGGCAGATGTCTACCGCCTCCTGCAGGGAATCCGCAAACACATAATCCGTAAATCCCATGCGGTCGCAGGTCTCGGCGATTTTCTTCGCTGTCACCCCGATGAGCACCAGCTTCTTCACCTTTCCGTCAAAGGCACCGATCCATTCATCGTACTCCGACTGTTTATCATAACCGCCGCCGATCAGGCAAGTAGGCCGATTCATTGCACGGATACCCTGGATCGCAGCATCCGGATTTGTTCCCTTGGAATCATTGTAATATTTCACACCGTCAACTTCGGTCACATACTCTATTCTATGCTCTACCGCCGTGAATCTGACCAGAACCTCCCGGATCTTCTCCAGCGGAACACCGTAGCTGAGCGCGATCCCGGTCGCTGCCATTACATTTTCATAATTGTGTTTTCCCAGCAGGTTCAGCTCGTTCACATTACATACAAGCTGCGCATTACCTGCAGTAGCGGTGTAGATCTTCTCGCCTTTCAGATAGAGTCCGTCATCCAGTTCTCTCGAACTGCTGAAATACAGCACTTTCATCCGCTTTTTCAGTTCTTCACCAAACTCGCGCAAGACGGTATCCTCATAGTTGAGCACACACACCTGATCCGCCTGCTGTCCCTCGGTAATACGTTCCTTCGCCGCAATGTAGTTTTCCATCGTATGGTGGCGGTTCAGATGATCTGGTGTAATATTCAAAATCGCCGAAACCTTCGGTGCAAAGTGTTCCACTGTCTCCAGCTGGAAACTCGAGATCTCTGCCACGGTGACTGTCTCATCCGTCATCGATCCCGCCAGACTCGTATAAGGAATTCCAATGTTCCCTACCACGCGCACATCGTCCACATAATTTTTCAAGATCTCGCCGGTCAGAGCCGTTGTTGTCGTCTTGCCGTTTGTACCGGTGATCGCCAGCACATCCCCCTTGGAAAATGCATAGGCAAGTTCGATCTCACCCCATATTTTTGCGCCGTGCGCACGCAGCGCATCCACCATCGGAAGATCCGTGGGTACACCGGGGCTCAGGACAACGTAAGAATAACCGGCCATCACATCCTCCGGCAGCGTGCCGAGAATGACCGGACAGGTTTTGAATGCCTCGGATTTTGCCCGCACATCCGCCTCCGTCAGTTTCTCATTCCCCTCAAAAATGTCAAAAGCAATACCGTTTGCAGCCAGCAGCTCCGCCGCTGCGATACCGCTGATCCCGGTACCGACCACCAGTATCTTTTTATTTTGCAGATCCATTTGTATTCTCATTTTTTACTCCTTTACAGTGCCGTATAAGCCAGCAGGCAAAGCAGTGTTGTCACAATCGAAAAGACTGCGACCACCCGTGTCTCTGACCATCCGCATAATTCAAAGTGATGATGGATAGGTGCCATTTTGAAAATGCGCTTTCCGTGTGTCAGCTTAAAATATCCAACCTGCAGCATCACAGAGAGGATCTCGATCCAATAGATCATGCCTACGATCAAAATAAAGATCGGCATCTGAAGCATGTATGCGGTAGCTGCCACGAAACCACCTAATGCAAGTGATCCGGTATCTCCCATAAAGACACGTGCCGGATAAACGTTAAACAGCAGGAATCCCAACAGTGCACCGACAACCGCGCAGGTGATCGGAGCCACGCCGCTGGCACTTCCGATGGCAACAACAGCAAAAAAGGTTGCCACCAGGATCGTCACACTACTTGCCAGTCCGTCCAGTCCATCTGTAAAATTCACGCCATTGACTGTTCCGATGACTGCTAAAAACATTACCGGAAACGCAAGCCAGCCAAGATTCAGGTATTTGCCTCCGCTAAAGGGGAGCAGCATCGTCATGGGTACCTTCGCCCACACCATATATGCTGCAAACACACCTGTGACCACAATCTCACAAAGCATTTTCTGCCATGCCAGCAGTCCGTCGGAGCGCTTCAACACAACCTTCAGATAATCGTCCAGAAATCCAATGATACCAAAACCGAGCGTTACAAACAGAACCGGCATGATCTGCGGATAATCTTTCATAAAGATCAGGCTTGTGACTGTGATCGCGACCAGGATCATCAGTCCGCCCATCGTTGGTGTTCCATTTTTCACCTGATGGGACTCCAATTCCTCACGCTCAGTATTTCCTATTTTCAGCTTGCGCAAAAACGGTATAAGTACGGGCCCCAGCAACGCACTGATCGCAAAGGCAATTAAAACTGCAAAAATACATGTACTTGTCATATCGATTGCTTTTTCCATATCGATCCCTCTTTCATTTGTTGATCTATTTTGAAACAATGTTTCCAACTTTTCTAGTATACGTTATTTTCTGTCTCAGTGCAAGGCGCGATATTCAAATAAGGGAGAATATCTGCAAAAATATCCCGGGCCACCGGTGCCGCGATGGTTCCGCCATAGTAAACTCCCTGCGGGTTATGGATGACAACGAGTACAAGTACCTGTGGATCATCCGCCGGTGCAAAGCCGAGGAAGGACGAAATATATTTGTGCGCACTTCTGGGCAGTGTCTGCGAAGTTGCCGTCTTTCCGCCAATGGAATATCCCTCGATGTAGGCACGCTTTCCGCCGCCTTCCGTAACTACACTCTCCAACAGCTCCTGCATTAGCTTTGACGTGTCCTCCGAAAGGATCCGGTCATCCTCGCTCAGTTCATAATCTTTTCTGAAATCCCGGACAACTTCCCCGTCTGAATCCCTTGCCTCCAGTGCCAGATGCGGCGTGACAAGCAGTCCTCCGTTGACGATGGAGCCCGCTGTTGTCGCCAGCTTGATCGGTGTGATCTGAAAGCTCTGCCCAAAGGAGATCGTTGCCAGTTCCACCGGTCCCACATTCTCCTTCGCATGCATGATCGTTCCCGCCTCACCCGGTAAGTCGATATTGGTCAGTTTATTGAGGCCAAACTGATTAAAATATTTGAAATAATTGTCCACGCCGATACTCTGTCCGACAGCGATGAATACCGGATTGCAGGAATTCTGAAGTCCCTGCACAAACGTCTCACTGCCGTGTCCTGTCACTTTATGACAGCGGATCTTTCGATCCTCCACCGTGATATATCCGTGACAATAGAACGTATCATCCACAGACACCACACCTTCCTCCAGCGCAGCTGAAGCGGTCACGATCTTAAAAATACTGCCCGGCTCATAGGTATCGTTCAGACATTTATTTCTCCACATCGTATTCAGCGCATCATTCGTGCTGACTCCTTCTTCCGGCTCATAATCCTCCGTCAGTTCAAAGGGATTATTCAGATCAAATTCCGGTACATTTACCATCGCATACACTTCTCCGTTCGAGGGGTTCATGACGATGATCTCCACGCTGTCTGCATCCTTCTGCTCCATGACCTTCTCTGCCGCCTGCGTCGCATACATCTGGATATTATAGTCCAGCGTAAGATACAGATCATTTCCGTCCACCGGCTCCTGCCGACTCTCACCCACACCTTCGATCTCAATTCCTCTGGCATCTGTCAACGTGAGGATCTTTCCCGGTTCCCCCTGCAAAAGTTCATCATATTTGACCTCCAGCCCAACGATTCCCTGATTATCACCCCCTGTAAAACCAAGTACCTTTGAAGCAAGGGAGCCGTATGGGTAATACCGTTTATAATCCTCGTCCACCTTGACGCCCGCCAGTCCCATATCGCGGATCTTATCGCCGGTTTCAATATCCACGTTTGATTTGATGCGCTCAATAGAGCTGACTTTTTCCACGCGCTTTCGCACTTCCTGTTCATCCATATCCAGTGCATCAGACAAGGCTGCTATCACCTGTTCCGCATCCTCGATCTGACTGTGGATCACAGAGATCGTACAGACCGTACGGTTTGAGGCAAGCATAACTCCATTGCGGTCATAAATATTGCCTCGGGCAGCCTTGATGGAACGTTCTCTCTCGTGAATATCCTGTGCTTTTTCGCCGTAGTATACAGAGCCCCACACCATGAGATACACCAGTCTTCCCACCAGAAAGATCATCAGCGTTGCCACGACAAAAAACATGAGCACGATTTTTTTACGGTTGTGAACCTTCGTCCATTCTTCTCGCTCCATGATAGATAAAAACCCCACAAAAGCAGTTATTATAACTTATTACTGCTCTTATGAGGTTATGAAAATTTCTGCATCGGCTACTGCCCGGTTTCCGGCTCATCCGGCTGTTCACCCTCCGGCGCCTCACCGGTCTCCGGCTCAGTTTCCTGCTGTTCTTCTCCGCCCTGTTCCTGCGGTTCCGCAGTTGTCGCCGGAACAGTCACACCGTTCAATCCGGTATAAAAGTTTGTCTCCTCAGGTGTCAATGCCCCCTTAGCCGGGGTCTCATCCTGATAAATGTTCAGGTAAGGCAGTGCCTCCTCTAAAATCTCACGCACAAGATTCTGCGCATAGGTGCTGTGCGCCTGATCCTTCGTATTCGGCTCATCTACTACTGCGTAGATAACAAGCTGCGGATCGTCAGCCGGCAGATATCCGATAAAGGATACCAGATAGTTTTTCTCATCCTTTGCTCCGCTCACTGATTTCTGCGCTGTACCGGTCTTTCCTCCCATGGAATATCCGGCAACCTTCGCATAGCGTCCGGTTCCCTCCGACACGGTATCATACAGGTAACTCTTGATCTGCTCACTGGTCTCTTCAGAGATCGTCTGCTTTATGCGCACCGGATCGATCGTACGGATCACATTTCCATTCTCATCCAATATCTTGGAAACCATATGCGGCTGATAATAGTCACCTCCGTTCACCAGTGAAGAAAATGCACTTGCCATCTGTATCATCGTAACATTAAAGTTCTGACCGAAGGAATTCGTCGCCAGATCGACCGTCTTCATATCCTCCACATGATGCAGCAGGGAGTCTGTGCGTGCCTCGCCCGGAAGATCTACATTCGTACGCAGACCGAAGCCGAAAATATTCTGATAATTGCAGAAATTCTCTGCACCGATACGGTATGACATCTGCATAAGCGCATCGTTACAAGAATCCATGATTGCCGTCCGGATCGTCTCCGTTCCGTGTCCGTTCCGGTTCACACAGCGGATCGTATGTCCGGAGATCGTCTCCCCGCCGTCACACACAAAGCTTTCATTCCCTTTCAAGGTACCGGTCTCTAATCCACATGCAACTGTAAAGGGTTTTGCTGTAGATCCCGGCTCATAAGTAGAAGAAACACAGTAATTGGTCCAGAGGCGGTTACGGGCATCCGACAATTCGTCCTCACTCATCGCATTGATTTCTTCCTTTGTATATATACCCTCCAGATTCCAGGGATCCGTAAGATCAAAGGTCGGATATTGCGCCATCGCCTTAACCTCACCGTTTTGCGGGTTCATGATCATTACGCCGATATTGCTCGCTGCTGCTCCCTCCCTGTAATTATCCTCAAAGGTATCGCAAAATTCTTTGATCTTATTCTCCACGATGCTCTGCAGATTAGCGTCGACCGTCGTCACGATCGTATCTCCATCTACTGCCTCACGCACCGTTTTTTCCAGATCATTGTCCGAATTCAGATAGCCATAGCGTCTACCATTTGTGCCGCTCAGCACATCGTCATAGTAGCTTTCCAATCCGAGCATTCCGACATTGTCTGACCGTGTAAATCCGATCACCGGGCTGGCAAGGGATCCGTAGGGATAAGTACGGATATAACTTTTTTCAAACCAGACTCCCTTCAGATTCGGATTTGTTTTCGTATCAGCCGCAAGAGAGGCGTATTTTTGCATCTCCTCATAACTGATCTTTTTCAACAGAACATTGTACTGACTGTCAGGCGAATCCGCCACAAGCGAACGGATCTCACTCTCATTCAGTTCCGGATAGCATGAAAAAAGCGCTGTCAGCGTAGGCTCAAGGTATGGCTGCTTTCCACCCACATCACTGGTGAGCACCTTGCAGTCCAGTATAAGATTATAGACATCCGTACTGGTGGCGAGGATCGTCCCCTTCGCGTCGAGAATATCACCCCTGCGATAGGGAATCGTCTCACTGTCATATGCCTGCTGCGACAACACGATCTTTTCGTAGGTTGCCCCCTTCGCGTACTGAATATACATGATTCGTCCGATCAGTCCTGCCAGGGCTCCCGCGATCACAAGAAAAAGGAAGATCAGCTTCTTTTTCATCCGGATCGTAAATTTTTTCGGTTTCTCTTTTCTTTTTTTCAGTCTTTGCTGTTGATTTGCCAAAATATGTATTTCCTATTTATTCCGGTATTTCACCATACTGGGACATAAAATCCGCATGGTCGATCTCGTAATACACGATCTGATCCTCACTGGGATAACTCATGCCAAGCATATCGACTGCCTGCTCCTTTACATCTTCCATCTTTACTGCTGTAGCAAGCCGCTTGCTCGTGGCATCGTTATCAGCTTTCAGATTGTTGACACTTGTCTCAAGCGCCGCAATATTTTCCAGACGTATGGTGATGTCTGACTGTAGTTTAATATAAAACCCTGCTGTAATGCAAGTGACAATTGCAGCCATTGTCAAAAAAGCCACATAGCCACGGTTCATGATCAGTGCTTTATCCTGATTACGCCGTGCAATCGCACGCTGTCTGCGGGCACGCTGACGCTCCTGAAGTTCCCGCTGTTCGCGTTCTCTTCGGCGTTTCTGTTCATTCTCCCAGTCGTCCGGCATTGCATCCGCGCGCCGTACTGTATTCCCTTCAATGTAAGTCATTCTCTGATAGTTACGTCCATAGTTGTCTGTCTGATGATTCCGGTAATTGTTTGCCATAACTGTTTCCCCTTATTTTCCGGCAATTCCCTTTTGCCGTTATTTTATTTCTTTTCAAACACCCGCAGCTTTGCGCTTTTTGAACGGGGGTTTTCCTCCATCTCCCCATCCGTGGGTAAGATCGGTTTCCGTGTGATCACTCTGCCCTTTGACACATTCCCACACACACAAACCGGAAAGTCCGGCGGGCAGGTGCATGGATTTTCATTATTCTTGAAAATTGTTTTTACAATGCGGTCTTCCAGAGAATGAAAGGTGATAATACAGATCCTTCCGCCCGGATTTAACAGCCCGATCATCTCATCAAGGTGGTCTCTCAGCACATCCAGTTCGTGATTACATGCGATCCGGATCGCCTGATAAGTCCGCTTCGCCGGATGCCCACCCGTTTTTGCGACCTTTTTCGGAATCGCGGCAGCTATGATCTCATTGAGCTGTCCGGTCGTCTCGATCGGTGCGATCTCCCGCGCCGCCACAATGTGCTTTGCAATATTTTTTGCAAAACGATCCTCGCCATAATCCCGAATAATGCGGTACAACTCACCCTCGCTGTA
The DNA here is from genome assembly GCA_945828315.1 of uncultured bacterium. Lineage (GTDB taxonomy): Bacteria > Bacillota > Clostridia > Lachnospirales > Lachnospiraceae > W0P33-017. The sequence continues at coordinate 11,425 of CALZQA010000020.1, forward strand.
ATCATTCACGATATCCCGTGCGGTAATGCGTGCTCTCTGATCCATGCGCATGTCCAACGGCGCGTCCTCCACACGGTAGGTAAAGCCGCGCTCCGGTGTATCCAGCTGAAAAGAAGAAACACCGAGATCAAGCACGATGCCATCCACACCTGTGATACCGATACGCGCCAATTCTTCCTTCATATCCGCGTAATTGCTGCGAATGATCGTCAGCCGGTCGCCGAATTCTTTCAAACGCTCACCAGCAGCTGCGATCGCGTCCGCATCCTGATCGATACCGATGAGCCTTCCGTTACCGGACAGCCGTTTCAGCACCTCATAGGCATGTCCTCCGCCTCCCAGCGTGCCGTCCACATAGATGCCTTCCGACCGTATATTCAGATTTTCAATCGTCTCCTTCAGAAGGACGGATGTATGATTAAATTCCATCTGTTAACCCTCGTCAGATCCAAGACCTGTCCATTCATGTATTAAAAGCTGAAGCCCAGCTCTGCCATGTGCTCTGCAACCTCATCCATGTCATCATAGTTACTGCTCTCCTGCCAGCGATCCTTATTCCAGATCTCCACACGGTTTAAAACTCCGGCTGACACGATATCCTTCTGTAAGTCTGCATGTTCACGCAGATTCGGAGGAATCAGGATCCTGCCCTGCTTGTCCACCTCGCAGGTAGCTGCACCTGCAAAGAAAAAACGCATAAACCGGCGTGTCTCCGCATTCGAAGGCAAACCGCGAAATTTCTCCTCAATGCCCTCCCACTCGGTTTTCGGGTACACGAAAAGACATCCGTCGAGCCCTTTGGTCACGACAAATTCCTCTCCCAACTGTTCACGGAACTTAGAAGGGACGATCACTCTGCCTTTTGCATCAATGCTATGATTGTACTCACCGGTAAACATCTCGTGTCCTCATCGTATATCCGCAGTCCTTTGGCAGATGCTCCAACTTATTCACAAAGTTATGAACTTATCCACCACTTTCTACCACATATATACCACTTTCCTCCACTTATAGCCCTACTATACGCTCTTTTCGCAAAAAAATCAATGGAACATATGTTTTTTTCGCAAAAAATAGCAGGTGTGCAAAAGCACACCTGCTATTTTAATCCATTAATTGCTCTAAAATCTCGTCTACGCGTCGGCTGGCTTCCAGACACTCCTCGGAATCCAGCCCTGATGCAATACTTTTATTCAGTTTTTTCCGTTCCTGCTCCAGCTGACGCATCAGCTCCGCTTTGTCTCTCGTCGTTTCGGATGTCATCTGCCTGTGTCTTTCCTCCACTTTGCGCCATTTTTCTGCGCATAACTATGATCCATACAGCAGACACCACTGCCATAGCTGCACCTACAACCATAGACACCGGAATACCAAGTCCCGGTATCAAAAGCTGATCGGTACGCAGGCTTTCCACCCAGAATCTGCCGATGCCGTATCCGAAGAGATATAAGAGGAACACCTCTCCATCAAATTTTTTGCGACGGATATACCATATAAGGAATAACAGCAATGCCAGATTCCACAGGGACTCATATAAAAAGGTAGGATGTACCTGTATGTAATCCACACCGTCGATCGTCAGAATATGCGACGCTATTGATTCCGTGATCTCACTGCTTCGCACAGCATCGACCGGGAGCTGCATGGCAAGCAGATTATCCGTGTACCCGCCAAAACACTCACGGTTAAAAAAATTCCCCCACCGTCCGATGATCTGTCCGGTGATCAGACCGAGGCCTGCGGTATCACACACAAGCGGGAATTTCATCTTTCGCTTTTTACAGAAAAGGAACGTCGTGATGATGGCTGCAATGACACCTCCATAGATCGCCAGTCCTCCCTGACGGAAATTGAACACCTGCAGTGGATGATCCTTGTATTTATCCCATGCAAAGATCACATAATAAATGCGGGCACCGACCAGCGAACAGATGATGGCAATAATTGCCAGATCAAAATAATCATCCTGATTCTGTCCGCTGCGCTTTGCCTCCCACAGCGCAACCATCAGACCCGCCAGCATAGCCACCGCCAGCGTCAGCCCGTAAAAGGCAATATCAAAATTGCCGATACTGATCGTTTTTCCGACATGCTCCAGATAAATATGAAGATTCGGAAAATTAATGTTCATGTTCATATTGATTTCCTTTACATACGCCCGCGCATCCGTTCATGCAGAACCGACGCGCGGACTTTCAGCACAAAGGCTGTTGACACTCTTTTTGTTTTATGAGCACCTATTGTTTGCAGCGAAAGCTGGCACATTCCGTCTCCGCAACCACGCAGGCATTCACACCATTGATACCGATGTGGTCCGCCCGACACTTCTGATTGTCATTGAAGGTACAATTTGTCGCCTTGCAGTGAACCTCCAGAGATGTCTTCGGCTCACTGACTGCATTCTTGCTGCAGTTGCATCCTCTCTCCTTAAAGCTGGAGCAACAGGTCTCATGAGGCATGGACGCCTCGCTGCCTTCCACAAGAATATCATTCTTGGAACACTTTTTGTCTGCATTATACATGCAGTGTACAACATTGCAATCTAATTTCGTCATGATCGATTGTTCTTCCTTTCCATACAAAATAATTACACATGCGTGTGAATTTAGTATGGATTTCGGGACGCATTCTTATGCGAATTATTTTTCTTCCTGTACGATCTCCTGACGGATCTCCTTGGTGCGGATCTCCTCGCAGATCTGGCTGACGAACTCAGAAAGCGGCTTCACGCCCTCATCACCTGCAAAACGGCTTCTGACAGAAACGGTTCCGTCAGCCTCCTCCTGCTGTCCGACAACAAGCATGTAAGGAAGTCTGTCCATACGAGCCTCGCGGATCTTGTAGCCGATCTTCTCGGAACGGCTGTCAACAGTAACATCCACATCATTTTTCTTAAGCTCTGCAGCCACCTTGTTCGCATAATCAATATACTTATCAGAGATCGGCAGCACGCGTACCTGCTCCGGACATAACCAGGTCGGGAACTTTCCGGCATAATGCTCGATGAGCCATGCCAATGTCCGCTCATAGCAGCCCATAGAGGTTCTGTGGATGATCCACGGCAATGCCTTGTCACCATTTTCATCGATGTAGTACATACCGAATTTTTCAGCACTTGCACAATCCAGCTGGATCGTTACCATCGTATCTTCTTTTCCATATACATTTTTCGCCTGAATATCGATCTTCGGTCCGTAGAAGGCAGCCTCTCCGTCGGCTTCTGTAAATGGAATATTGTTCTTGTGCATCACACTTCTTAAATACTGCTGTGTGCTGTTCCAATACTCCTCATCACCCAGATATTTTTCTTTGTTTTCCGGATCCCATTTTGACAGACGATAGGTAACATCTCCGTCAATTCCAAGTGTCTTCATCACATAGTTGCAAAGCTCGGTACATCTGGTCAGCTCCTCCTCTGCCTGATCCGGTCGAAGGATAATATGTGCCTCCGTGATCGTAAACTGGCGCACACGGGTCAGACCATGCATTTCTCCGGAGTCCTCATTTCGAAACAGCGTTGATGTCTCTGCCATACGATAAGGCAGATCTCTGTATGAATGCTGTTCATTCATATACACATAATACTGGAATGGACAGGTCATCGGGCGAAGCGCCATCGTCTCCTTATCCTCATCATCTTTATTTAAAATAAACATGCCATCCATATAATGATCCCAATGTCCGGAAATCTTATACAGATCAGCTTTTGCCATAAGCGGGGTACGGGTACGTACATATCCCCACTCTTTATCCTCGAGATCCTCGATCCAGCGCTGCAGCTTCATGATCATTTTTGTTCCCTTAGGAGTGAAAAGCGGAAGTCCCTGTCCGATCACATCAACCGTGGTAAACAATCCCATTTCGCGTCCCAATTTATTATGATCACGCATCTTTGCCTCAGCAAGCTTATCCAGATGCTCCTTCAGTTCTTCTTTCTTGCTGAATGCAGTTCCGTAAATTCTCTGTAATCTTGCTTTATTGGAGTCACCTCTCCAGTAAGCCATAGATGAAGAGATCAGCTTATATGCCTTCACACCCTTTGTACTCATCAGGTGAGGACCGGCGCAAAGATCAACAAATCCACCCTGATCATAGAAAGAAATCTCAGAATCCTCCGGCAGATCCCGGATCAATTCTACCTTAAACGGCTCATTCCGATCCTCCATGAACTTGATCGCTTCTTCTCTGGGCAGTGTAAAGCGAGTAATCTCATGTCCTTCTTTTATGATCTTCTTCATTTCTGCTTCCAGATTGTCAAGATCTTCTCTTGAAAACGGTTCTGCATCAAAATCATAATAGAAGCCATCGTCGATTGCGGGTCCAATCGTCACCTTTGCCTCCGGAAACAGTCGTTTCACAGCTTCAGCCAATATATGGGAAGCAGTATGACGGATCACACGCAGACCCTCCGGATCGTTCTGTGTGACAATATTCAGCTCGCAGTCCTCAGAAATCTCTGTGCGCAGATCCACGATCTCGCCGTTTACCTCTCCGGCACAAGCCACGCGTGCCAGTCCCTCACTGATATCCTTCGCAATGTCAAAAACTGATTTTGCCTGATCGTATTCCTTTACGGAACCATCTTTTAATGTAATCTTCATTTCTTTTTTCTCCTTATTTTTTTTAAATAAAAAATCCCCGGTGCCAGATCTCTCTGACGCCGGGGACGATTGCTCGCGGTTCCACCCCAGTTACCGGACAAAAAAATGCTGTCGCGGTCACTTGATTCGATGATAACGGTATCTCACCGGCCCGGATTGGGGGCACTCAGAGGTGGTTAGGCTCTTCGTCGTATTTTCATATGATTAAACATTCTAACGCTTTTTTCCAAAAGTGTAAAGCCCTAATTTTTTACATTTATGCGTTTCTTCCGCAGCACTGCTTATACTTCTTTCCACTTCCGCAGGGGCAGGGATCGTTTCTGCCGATTTTCTTTCCCTCGCGGCGAATCGTGCCGGATTTCTTCTGTTCTAAGTACAGTGCCTTCTTTGTCTCTGCGTCAAAGATCGCATCCCACTGGGGCAGCTCATACAGCCAATCAGCCTTTGCGTCCACCATATTCTTGTAAAGTTTTTCCTTATCGAAGATCAGGTTGACATGTGTGTCCTCCTCCATCGTATCGATCGGGTTTGCCTCCACCAGAGAATCGTTGATGCCGTCCAAAAATCCGGTCATCTCCATCACGCTGATATTGTATTTCTCAGCCAGCTCCTTAACAGTACCCTCTACCTTCTCTTCCGGGTTAGAAAGAAGCTGCTCGTAAATTCCCTTCTCTAATAAGAAATAGTCATTCCAGAATTTCTGAAGTTTTCCCTTGTCTGCTTTTTCATTATAGGCAACCTTCTGCCATTCCTGTAATAATGCCATAATTCATCCGTCCTTTAGTATCAATTAATTTTTGCACACTTTTCGTGCACCTACATAGTATAACTCATATACACGTATTTTTCAAAACATTTTTTGTATAAGCCACAAAAATGTGGATATACTACCATTATACCGAAGCATTTGTTACCCCCAGAGCTTCGGTAGTGCGAAAGATACAAAAATACTTTATCCTCCCCTATAAGAAAGGCCTGCCACGCGCAGGTCTTTCTTTTTCCTGTTGTCAGATTGCTACTTATACGGATTCGTGATAAAATCGTACGGTGTCTGCTGATATACATAATAGTTCAGCCAGTTAGAGTATAAAATATTACCGTGGGAGCGCCACTGCAGTCTGGGCTTTTGGGTACAATCGTCGTTCGGATAATAGTTTACCGGCACATCTATGGGAAGTCCCTGATTTTTGTCGCGCATATACTCCTTGTGAAGCGTCATACGGTCATACTCCGGGTGCCCCATGAGGAAGATCTTGCGTCCATCATTATCGATAACCAGAAATACACCTGCTTCCTCAGATTCCGCCAAGATCGTGAGCTCCGGCACTGCCTCGATATCCTCACGCCGCATCTCCGTATGTCTGGAATGCGGAGCCATGAAATAATCATCAAAGCCGCGCACCAGCGGTATCTTCCGGTTCATGACCTGATGCTCATAAACACCGAACACCTTCTTTTCCATCTGATGCTTTTTAATACCATAGTAATGATACAGGCCCGCCTGCGCGCCCCAGCACACATGTAAGGTGCTGGTCACATGTGTCTTTGCCCAATCCATGATCTCACAGACCTCGTCCCAATAATCCACTTCCTCAAAATCCATGTGTTCCACCGGAGCACCGGTGATGATCAGTCCGTCAAGGTTGCGATCGCGGATTTCATCCAGCGTCACATAAAACTGATCCAGATGCTTCTGAGATGTATGGGCAGACTCGTGGCTGGACACTGTCAAAAAGGTCACATTGACCTGCAGCGGCGTGTTTGAAAGTGAGCGCAGTGTCTGCAACTCATTGTCCTCCTTCAACGGCATCAGGTTCAGGATTCCGATCTCTATGGGACGGATATCCTGATGCTCTGAACGTGTCTCGTCCATCACAAAAATATTTTCATTTTCCAGTATCTCCCTTGCGGGCAGATTGCTTTTTATCTTTACCGGCATAATTCATTGTCCCCTTTCTCTTCCTTGTAAATATCGTCTGTCAAGCTTACTGAAACTGTTCATCGTTTATTTTCAAAATCTAAATAATGGTATTTCACTGAATCATCGCAAGCAAGTCCTCTTCGGAAATTACCGGAATGCCAAGGCTTCTCGCCTTGTCCAGCTTACTTCCGGCAGCTTCGCCCGCCAATAAATAGCTTGTCTTTTTGCTCACAGATCCGGTGCACTTGCCACCGTTATTCTCAATGAGCTCCGCCGCCTCCTTGCGCCCCAGCGTAGGAAGTGTTCCCGTCACAACGATCGTCAGCCCTGCGAGTTTTGCGCCCTGAGCCTGTACCTGTGATTCCATATTCATGCCAAGTGCCTCCACCTCAGACAGAAGCCTGCGGTTTTCTGCATCTGCAAAATAATCATGGATACACTCTGCAGTGATCTCCCCGACATCCGGAATCTGCACCAGCTGTTCAACACTTGCTTCCGCCAGTTCCTTCAGGCTCGCAAAGTGCTTCATGATCTCTTTTGCGGACGCTTTGCCCACATTGCGGATCGCCAGACCGGTCAGAAACTTATCAACGGAATTGTGTTTGCTCTCCTCGATGGCCGCGAGTATTTTATCGGTATTTTTTTCCTTTCCCATAATACCCTTTTCGATCAGTTCGTCCCGATATTCGTGCAACCGGTAGATATCCACATAATTATGCAGGTATTCCTCATCCACCAACGTATCCACATAGGTGGAGCCAAATGCCTTGATATCCATGGCGTCACGGCTCGCAAAGTAGGAAAGCGTGCGCTTAAGCTGTGCCGGGCAGGACGGATTGGCGCAACAGATATCTGCCGTTCCCTCTTCCTTCACCAGCGGATGTCCGCATACCGGACAGACAGCCGGTGCCCGGAAGATCGTTCCGGTGGGTTTTGTCACCTTGACGATCGCCGGAATGATCTCACCCTGTTTGCGACAGATCGCCTTACAGCCCTCATCAATGCCAAGACTTTCTATATAATCCATATTGTGCAGCGTCGCATATTGCACGCTCGTACCGCAAAGTCTTACAGGCTCCTTAAAGCGTGCGCGGAAGGTCATCTTTCCGGTGCGTCCTACGCCGACCTCCACTTCCTCGATCTCTACCTCTTTCTCCTCCGGCGGATACTTATAGGCCACATGCCCCGCAGAATATTTGCTGCCCGCCGGGAAATCAGCCCGGTACGCCACCTGTTCGATCTTCACGACTGCCCCGTCAATATCATACGCATAGTCACCGCGGTGCTCTCCGATATCATCGATTGCTGCCAGCACTTCTTCCGCCGTATTGCATAATACATGAGGCACCACCGCCACACCTTGTGCAGCCAGCTCATCCAGCCCCGCCGTATGACATTCCATCAGATGCGCACTCTCTCCGGTCGCATCCTGCACGTTGAACACAAACATGCGCAGCCCCCGCTCCTTCGTGATCTCGGGATCCAGCTGGCGAAGTGTTCCCGTTGCCAGATTTCTCGGATTCGCCGCCGGCTTTTTGCCGAGGCTCTCCTGCTTTTCATTAAAGGTCTCAAACGCCTCATGACTCATATAGACTTCACCACGCAATTCCACATATCCTCGCGCCTCGATTGTCTGCTGTACATCGGGAATGACGCGCGCATTTAACGTTACATCCTCACCTTCGATTCCATTTCCCCGGGTCTCCGCCAGTGTCAGAGCGCCATCCTGATAGCGCAACGACATGCTCAAACCATCGATCTTGTGCTCCACAGAAAACTGTGCATCCGGATGCAGTTCCTTTACCTTTGCGATCCACCCGGTCACTTCTTCTTTCGAAAAAAGATCCTGGATACTGAGCATCGGAACGTGATGCGTGATGGTCACACCCGCCTCGCGTTTCGCCACGCCGCCGATCTTCTGTGTGGGCGAATCCTTGGTCACCCACTCCGGATGCTCCTTTTCCATTTCTTTTAACTTCAGCATCATCTGATCATACTCAAAATCACTGATCTCATTCGTATTCTGATTATAGTAGAGATCCATATGATATTCAATCTTTTGTTTTAGCCGCTCATAGGCTTCTCTTTTTTCTTCCATTCTCTCTTTTCCATTTCTATCATTTATTTCACTGTCTCATTAGAGGAATTCCGGATCGATCGCTGCAGCTCCTTCCACTCTTCATCCGTCACATCGCGGTAGCGTCCTTCCTTGAGATTTCCCAGACAGATATTCATGATGCGAATACGCTTTAACGTCTTCACCCGGTATCCAAGCGCCTCACACATACGGCGGATCTGCCTGTTCAGCCCCTGTGTCAGGATGATGCGAAACTCCCGTGTCCCCGTCTGCCATACCTTGCAACGTCGTGTCACGGTATCCAGGATCGGAACACCATTTGACATCTGCATAATAAATGCATCCGTAATATCCCGGTTTACCGTCACAACATATTCTTTCTCATGGCGGTTGCCGGAGCGCATCATCTTATTGACAATATCTCCGTCATTGGTGAGAAGGATCAGCCCTGTGGAATCCTTATCCAACCGTCCCACCGGATAGATCCGTTTCGGATAGCCGATATAGTCCACAATGTTGACTCCTTCTTTTTTAGATGTGGTGCACACAATACCCTTCGGTTTATGGAAAGCGATGAGGATACGTTCCTCCTCCTGATGCACCTGTTTTCCTTTGTAGTAAACAATATCGTTCTCGCGCACACGGTCACCCAACACCGCAACACGATCACCGATGCAGATCTGACCTGCTTCCAGCGCACGATCCGCCTCCCTGCGGGAACACACGCCTGCCTCACTCAAAAATTTATTTATACGTATTCCTTCCTGTTGTTCCATATCTCACATCCCGTACCGGATCCACCGATCATTTTCATAAAGTGAAAAAAGCGGCTGACCGGCCACGCACATGCATCTCGCACTGCAGCCTGCAACCGCTTGTTTATCTTTTGTTTTTATTTGATCAATTCCGTCTTGATATATCCGGTCTGACCGTTCCATTCAACCTTGGTCCAGCCTTCCGCATAACTCTGGACAACCTTTACAGTATCACCCTGATATGCCAATCCAACCTTATCGGCTGTCTCACTCATAGAAACACGGACATTTACGGAATCCGACAATACGATCTCCTTACCTTGCGGTAATGCCTTTGCCGTATCATCATCTGCGCCTGTATCTGTTCCGCTCGGAACCTTTGACTTGTCGGTTGTCACATACTTCAATTTTACATAACCCTTCTTGCCATCATAAGCCCCTTTTATCCAACCATCTTTTTTCGTGTCAGGATAAATCTTTAACTTAGCGCCAAGCGGAATCTGAGCGACGATTGAATGATCCGTGCCGGGTCCTTTTCGCAGATTAATGCCATCTTTTGCATATGCTGTCTTTGTCTCTCCGTCAGAGTTTTCCTCTGTCTCCTCCGGTTTTTCTTCCTCAGCCTGTTCATCAGAGTTCTGATCGTCCTTGCCGGTTTCCTCCTCGGCAGGCTTGTCCTCTTCAGCGGGCGATTCCGTTGTATCATCTGCCTGCGTCAGCGACTGTACCCATGTGGCAATTGCATTCGGAATTGTCTCGTTTGCCATCTTGTTCAATTCCTCATCCGCAGCGATTGCCTGTTCATATTTCTGCTGCACCTCAGCCTGAAGCTCCAGTACATCTTCCGCCTGCTCAAATTCATTGATCAGGGCCTGTACATCTGCCTCGGTGCTTTCTTCCATATTGGATTGGTTAAACTGGCTGTAAGCATTGTCAATATAGAGTTTTCCATTCTCATTGGTCCGCAGATAGAAGAAATCAAGACCCGGTGCTGCAGTTGCCACATCCTTAAACTTCATCTCCAGATATACGGACACCACATACTCACCATCACTCAATCCGGACTTTGTATGACAGGATAAATTCTCATAGGAGTCAACATACTCGCTGAACACCTGAATATAACTTTTCTCAGTATCAGAGATTGGCTGTGCAAGTGCCTCTAAAGCAGTTATATCACCGGCTGCATAAGCTGTATAATAACTACTGATCAGCTCATTGATCTCAGGGATCGCATCCACCTGAAATTCCTCTGTCTGCTCAACATTATCAGCTGTCTGCTCATCTGCCACCGGCTCCTTCGGAGCGTCTGTGACCGGTCCGGTACATTTGGTCAGGATCACAACCATAGCAACAAAAAGCGCACCGGCAGCAATATATCGTTTATACTTCTTTATAAGCTCCCAAAGCACAGACACGTCAAAACTGTTTTTTGACGATTCTTTTACGGTATTGTTATCCTTCTTTTCATTTGTCATTTTATGATCAGCAGAAACATTGTTCTGATTTTTACGATTCTTGTTTGCCATTTGTATTACTACCTCCTAAAATAATTGAAACTGATAAGTAAACTGAAAAAATGCAACCGGCGGGAATCGAACCCACATTACAGGAGTCGGAGTCCTGCGTTCTATCCGTTAGACTACGGTTGCGCATTTTTTAGGAGCAGTATATTATTTTTTATTTTCGATGGAACCATCCTCGCTTGCTCTCTCTCGCTGCCAGCTCGTCGTCAATCGCCTTTTGGATCTGAGACTTGACCAGCGCACAGATTTCGCGGGAGTTCATATCCTTGTAATCTTCATAGTAAAGCGGCGGTAAATAATGCACCTTCGCCGTCACAGGTGCCAGAGAATTTTCGCCAAACACCTTATAGGAATCGGTCAGGGCAACCGGCACGATCGGTGCCTTTGCCATCATCGCCATTTTAAAGCTTCCCGGCTTGAACTCCTGAAGTGTATTTCCGTTATTTGTATACCCACCTTCAGAAAAAATAATATAGCGACGTCCCTCTTTTACCTCAGAAGACGTCTCCTTAATGATTTCGAGTGCCTGACGCACGTCATCAAGCTTCATGCGTTTGCCCTCGACCAGATCGATGAATTCTTTGATTAAGATACCATAGGATACCGCGTCATCAACAACAACCGAACAGGGCTTGGCGTGTGTGATCATGATGCTCAGCGCATCAAATTTCCCCTGGTGATTCGGGTACAACACATAGCCACCCTCTTTGGGAAGGTTTTCCAGTCCGTCACAGACTGTCTTGATATTACCGGTGCGCATCATATAATATATCGCACGTCTGGCAATCTTGTAACGCTTTGCCTCATCAAATTTTTCGGTATGCTTTGCCATGTAACTCATTTTCGGAATCATATAAATATGATACAGATTCCAGAATATGACCCAGTAAAAACGTAACATAACTCTTAACTCATAATCCCCTATCTATGATCGACACCTACTGAACCATCTAACTTATTGTAACAAATGCTCCTCAAAAATTCAACCCCCTAAATCACATCCCGCAAAAATAAAAAATACCTGCGGTGTCAGATATTACCGATACCGCAGGCAAAACATTCTTTTTGTAATTATGCTTTTGCATAAGTTACTTTGTCACCCTATTATTTGACAGTTGCAGAAACTTCGATGAATCCTGATGCATAGGGTCCAAGATCATACGGATTTGCATAAAAGACTGCTTTTCCGTCCTTTACATAGAACGCATTGTTAAAATCCATCGGTGTCAGACTTTCTTTTAATGCATCCCTGTCACTTTTTCCTGATACCAAGCCTTGATAAAATCCGGCATCAACACCTTCCTTGTCATATTTTTTCAAATAGAGCCTGCGGACCTTTGCATTGAGTTTTGCTTTTGTTGTCCCAAGCAGCTTTGCCGCTGTCAGTTTTTCACCGGTTTTTGCATTGAATGTCAAGGCAATACGATACGGCATGCCATGGGCACCGCCCTCATAGTCATAACCGCTCATCAGCACGCTGAAGTATTTTCCGTTATTGGAAGTCACCTCATAACTGATCTCATCAGAGGCATTAAATGATGGCAGCGGAGTGACATTTGCATCTGATGCCTTTTTCTTTGCATCCTTGATCCATTGATTTTTTGTCTTTGTCAACACCTGATTGATCTTCTTTGCCGCTGCAGAATCATCCTTGATCACAGGGAATACACCCTTCGCCTCAAAATAAACAGTTCCGTCATTCTGCTTATACGTCTTTTCGTATTTCTTGTCAACCACCTGAAATCCGGCTGCCGCGGAAACCGGCTGTGCGTTTACCGCAAGTGCGCCAAATACGATTCCTGCCGCCAGTGCCATTGCACCAAGCCTTTTAAAAAAAATACTCTTTGCTCTCATAAAACTTCCTCCTTACATAAATAGTTTGAACTGCCTGTTCTGATAATATAGACAGCACTTTTTTCCCAAGGTTACAAAAATTGACAATTTTTGAGAGTTTTTTGAGAGTTTTTTGAGAGCTTATTTGAGAGCTGTTATGAATCCAGCCGCTGCTCGAATTCCCAGCTTGATACCGGTTTTGAGTAACGATAGCCCTGTGCAATGTTCGCGCCGATCTCCTGCATGAGTTCAATATCTTTTTCCGATTCCACGCCCTCGCACACGATCTGTGCATCCAGATCGCGCGCCAGACGAACAATGTTGGACATGATCTTCACCTGACGGTTATGGTTCTCGTTATTCAGCAGGAAAGAACGATCCAGCTTGATCACAGATGCCGGTATCGTCTCAAAAACACCCAGCGAAGAATAACCGCTTCCGAAATCATCAATAGAAAGCCTGATGCCTCTCCGATGCAGCTCGTCGATTGTCCTCTTGGCGGTCTGCGCCTGCATCTCATCAACGACAAGTGTTTCTGTAATTTCCACTTCGATGAGATTTTTCGGCACATCATATTTTTCCAGCACCTCACTGAACTTGTCCGGAAATCCGTCATTGGTAAAATGCAGTCTGGAAAAATTACATGAGATCGGAACGACCCGTTTTCCGTCCCTGATCCTGCTCTGCTGTAATTTACATACACACTCCAGTACAAAAAAGTCAATTTCTGTGATCCGACCGACTTCCTCATAATAAGGGACAAAGAAATAAGGTGAACGGATCATTCCATCTGAAGTTGGATCTTTAAAGCGGATCAGTGCTTCCGCACCAACTACCTGTTCGCTGCGAATATCTACCTTTGCCTGATAAAAGGTCGTAAAGTATTCATCATTGATTTCTACGGATTCCAGTAATTTTTCCCGTTCATGCCGTTCTTTCAGATTCTGAAGCAGTTTCTCATCATAAACCTGGATCGCATTTTTCCGTATATCTTTCAGATTGTCTGCCGCTTGAATCGCGTATGAAAGCGGTGCCTGCAGATCACGGCTGCCAAGAGGGATATAACAGATACCGATCGTGATCATCATATGAATCCCCGTTTCCGAATAGATCCGCTCGGATATCATATCCGCAATATTCTGCAAATGTGCCTCCAACTGATCACGGTCAGTATATTCTGCAAAAATAATAAAGTGATCTCCATAGCTGCGGGCATATAATTCCCGGCTTTCAAGTGCCTGTGACAATACCTCCACGGAGATTTCCAGCAAACGCTGCCCCTTATTCCACCCATAAAGCGTATTGTAGCGACTGAACTGATTAATATTGGTATATGCAACTGCATATGTACGGTTTGCCGCCAGATTATCCTTACGGCTGATCACATGCTGCGCGCGATACATAAAATAACTCTGATTCCAGACATTCAGTTCGGCATCCTTATATGTAAGTTTCCGTATATGGTTACTGTTATAAAGCATGTAGCCCAGTATAAATACAATGAGCAGTGCAAGAAGCAATAAAGTTCCGATGATGGCGATACTGTTCTGCTCAATAAAATGCCGGATACTCATGGATGAATAGAAGTCATCCTGAAGCATATAATCATTGACATCCTTGTCCGAGATCGTCGGCAGCTGCTTGTTCAGAATACTGACCAACGGCGAATCGCTCTCTGCCCGGACAGTCATATAGATCTCATGATCTCCGCTCAGTGCATTTTGAACCTTCAGATCACTGAACTGTGCATTTGTGCTGAGCAGATAAGCGGCCAGATAGCTGTCACATACAGCCGCATCAACGCGTCCTTCGTCTACCGCTTTCAGGCAGCTTTTATAGCTATTATAATAAACTACCGTCACATCATCACTGTCACCATAGGAACTCTGTTCATCATCACTGTGTGCAGTCATTGCCACAAGTTTGATAGGCTCTGACATCTTGTCTTCTTTCATCACAAGCACACGTGGCATCACAGCATAACTCTTTGTCAGCGTCAGCCCCTCATCGTCAAGATCTGCCTCATGCGAACCGCTGTAGCAGAAAATATCGATCTGACCGTCTATCAGTGCCTGATGTGCCGATGCGAAATCTCCTACTTTCTTATAGGAAAAAGATAACTGCGTATTCCGGGCGACTTCATCTAATGCCTGTTTGGAGATACCACAGCATTCTCCACCACTCTCATAAGAGAAGGGATACTGATCCTCCAGATAACCGACGACAAGTGTATCTGCCTGCTCGATATAAGCTTTTTCCTCTAAGGTCAATAGTACGTTCTGATCGATCCGGCTCTCGTAATACTTTACAAGCAATTCATTTTCCAGTTCAGGAGACTTCATTTTTATATCAGCGATCGCCTGATTCAACTCCATGAGCAGCTCATCATTTCCCTGATAAGTAATATAGTAAAAAGGCATCGGTGCAAAGCGCCCCATCACACGCCATCCATCCCGGATCTCCATAAAGGAGTGCACAAACACATCAATCTCTCCGGTTTCCAACGCATTTGCAAGTGCCGCCGTATTCTCATAAGTCTTCAGTTCAAAATCTACGATACCATGTGCACTCATGTACTGCATAAACTCCGGTTTGCGCACATAACTCTCCACCATACCATATGTCAGATCTTTCATCTGATCAAAATCCTCATACGCATATAGGCTGTCCCCCTTGACTGCCAACATGCCGTAAGTATATCCGCTGGCCAGACTCGCATAGCGGTACTTCGCCGCACGCGCGCCGGAATATTGTGCGGAGCCCACCAGATCCACCTTGTGCTCCTCCAGCTTTTTCAATGCATCATCCCAGCTACCACACTGTACGTATTCAATCTCCCATCCGGTATACCGGCAGACCTCTTCCAGATAGTCCACATCCATGCCGGACACATTTCCGTTCTCGTCTATATCATTGTAGCCCTGCATGGGAAAAAATCCAACTTTGACCGTCCGCTTTGTATTTGATGCCTTCGCTGTGCCACTCCAAAAAAACGGCATGCTTACTGTCACAATTAATATACACAGGATCAGCAAAAAAGTCTTTTTCAGAATCTTTCGCATCTCTTATGCCTCCCTCCGGAATTGCATTTTTATCATTCACGATTTGGGATACGTGATACCCTGTAAATTATTTTCATTATACCATATTATTTTCCGTTTTACATACATTTTATTGCGAAATCCCGGTCTGCTGCAAACTGAGCCGTGTTGTACAGAATGAACACATCCGTTGGAGTAAACATATCCATCAGAACATCGCAATTGACATTCAGCTGACGCAAATCCACCGCAACGATCTTTTCAAAATCTTCCGCCAAAAAAGGAATCATACAGTTTGCAAAGGAATCCTTGATCAGTAAAAGTGTCTTCCCGTTTTTTTCACCGCCGGTAATCTCCAGCACCGCCTGATTTCCGCCTTCAAACACACGATACTGATCATCTGATTCCAGATACTCCGTTTCATACAAAGTCTGTGTGGTCTTTTCTCCCATGTTATAGATAACTTCCGGCGTGATTTTGGGATGATAAATATAGATCTCATCTGCCTTTGCGGCCTGCCGTACCTTTGCATAAGTCGTACCGTAAAAATCAGTGCATACAAGATCAAACGCCTGCTTCTCAGCCGCCTGCTCCGGGCTGCCACCCGTTGCCTCGACGTATGCACCGTATCCGTACCACGCTCCGCGTGTCGTCCAATGATGATCCGTACGGTAATAGATTTCCTCTTCACTGTGCTCCAGCAGCACCTGCCCAACGGAGATCAGTGTCTGACCGCTCTCGTCTCCAAATTCTTCCTCCAGTACATCATAAAAGATCTGTTCATCATAGGTTGGAGCAAATGCCGGCAATTTTTCCTGCATTACCCATGTCTTTGTGGGCACCAGCATCACCTTCACATCCGCGCGCTCCTGCACCCGCCGTACAAACTTCGCAAGTGCCTCGATATTCGTCTTCATTTGTTCTTCTTCAAAATCAGATGCATCGTAATGCTCCAAAAGATAATCATCTTTTCCGAAATAGACCCCATTACTCTCTGTTTTTCCAAACAATCTGGATGCCGAGGTCTGGAGCTGCACCCAGCCGTCCCTGCCGGGGAACTGATCACTTAAATATGTCTCATATTTTTTTTGAAATTTCCCGTTTTTTATCGTTTTGACCTTTGCCTTCGGCATGGTCTGCAATTCTCTTTTTTCTGACGAGGAATACGTTTTCTCTTCTGCTGTAAGTCCCCGCCCGGTCAGACTAAAAATGATCACGCAAAAAGCAACGACCGGCAGCCATTTTTTTATCCGCTTCATAGTGCCTCCCTAAAATCGAAAATATAAAAACGGATTATAGGTTCCGTTCACAAGATAAGCAATGGATAGCAGCAACACCACTGCCACGTAAAACGTCTGCACCAGAGAAGTGCCCATGCCGTCCTTCTTTGTTACAGCAGATGCGATCCGCTTCGGAAACGACGTGGCACCGATCACAAGCAGGAATAAAAGGATTCCGTTTCCGGCGATCAGATACATGGTCTCCCGGCTGATCAGTCCACCCGCTCCGATGCCTGCCATTGCTTTCAGATAAACCCGGTGTCCGCGAATATCTTCCCACGCAAAAAGAAGCCACCCGAAATAGATCACCACCAGCGCATACACATGTGACAGCCAGCCCGGCAGCCGTTCCAAAAACTTCAGCAGCCACGTTTTTTCCATGATGAGGAAAAAGCAAAAGTACAGCCCCCAAAAAACAAAATTCACAGAAGCGCCATGCCATAAGCCGGTCAAAAACCAGACGACAAAAATGTTAAACATGGTGCGCGCCATTCCGTTCCGGCTTCCGCCCAGCGGAATGTAAACATACTCTTTAAACCAGTTTCCCAGAGAGATATGCCAGCGTCTCCAGAACTCTGTAATACTTTTTGATTCGTACGGATAACGGAAGTTTTCCGGAATCGAAAAACCAAAGATCGCCATCAAGCCGATCGCCATATCCGAATACCCGGAAAAATCAAAATATATCTGAAACATAAACGTCAGTATCCCAAACCACGCAGCAGCCGTTGTCATCTGCGCCGCATCATATCCGGTCACCGTACGAAAGATTTCTCCTGCCTGATTCGCCAGAAGTACCTTTTTTCCCAAACCGCACACAAAACGTATAACGCCATACCGGATCTTTTCAATATCGCTCCTACGCTCCCGAAGCTGCACAGCAATATCAGAAAAGCGCACGATAGGTCCCGCGATCAGCTGGGGAAAGGCTGAAATGTATGCTCCGAAATTTACAGGGTTGCGTTCTGCTTTTGCCTTGCCCCTGTATACATCGATCGTATAGGACATTGACTGAAATGTATAAAACGAAATGCCGATGGGCAACGCATATTTTCCTGCATATTTAAACACTGCCAGAAGTGACAGATTGATCACCACTGATAGAACAACAAATATCCGCGCCGTGCTGCGTCTGTCTCTCTCTACAAAATATCCGCACAATCCTCCGTTTATATAGTCAACCGCTGTAGAAAACAGCATGAGCCAGATATAGACCGGCTCACCCCAGGCATAAAACAGAAGACTGAACAAAAATAGTACCAGGTTTTTCCATGTATTTTTCATGCAGCCTGGTACTATGAAGTAGATGAGCAACACGCATGGCAAAAAGCGAACTAAAAATAAAAGACTGCTGAATACCATATTCTGTGCTCCTTTATGAATTTCATATCAACAATTGTGTCCGATATTAACAGATTCCAAACACATGACTAAAACAATTTTTTAATTGCCTTTACTGCCTTTTCATTCTCTGCTTTGTAAGCATCGATCACCTTGCTCTCATCCTGCTGCTGAGCCTGGTCATTGCTGATGGATCCCAGTGTAAAAAAGCACACATAATCACCTTTTACATAAACTCTGGATGCCTGGAGTTTCAGCTGATTCGCCGGATACTGGAATGTATCTTCCTTCAGTTTCTTCTGATATGCGAGCAGTGCACTCTTGATCTTTTTCTTGGAACTGGTATTTTTTGCCTTTATAATAACCAATTCATCAATATTTACATTGATCATCGGAACTTCTGCGATTGCACTGCTATACCAGCTGGCGGAAATACCATAACGGCTCTTGATCTCATCTTTAGAAAGACGCATGTTCGGAACATACTTATCTCCATACGCTTTCTTCACGGCTGAATAAACTTTACTAATGGAAGGCGCCTTCTTTTTAGTTGCCGCCTCAACAGTAACCGGCTGCTCCACTGCAGCCACCGCCGCAAACGTTCCTGTCACACAGGCAAATGCAAGTATCAGTGCTAATAATTTTTTCTTCATAATGATCTGATCCCCCTTTTTATCATTTGCTAAAATAATGCATCAATTGCTGTAACAGCTTTCTCGTTTTCAGCTTTATATGCTTCGATCACTTTCCCTTCATCCGCCTGCTGCGCCGTCTCGTTGTCAAGCACGCCAAGCATGATAAAGCATACATAGTCACCTTTTACGTAGACCTGCGAAGCCTGAATTTTTAACTGATTGGCAGGATACTGAAAGGTATCCTCCTTCAGCACATTCTGAAACGCCGTCAATGCTTCTTCGATCGTATCTCTTGCAGCCTCATCCTTTGCCTTGACGAGCACCAGTTCATCCACCTGCGTGCTGATCATTGGGACCTCTGCAATTGCGCTGCTGTAGAGATCACCTGAAATACCGTAACGAACCTCGATCTCCTCATCTGTCAGGCGCATATTGGGAAGATAGTTTTCACCATAAGCTGCCTTTACTGCCTCATACACCGCATCCGGCTCCGGCGAATTCTGTACCGTCTCCGTATCCGTCCCGCTTTGGTTTTTCATGGAACAACCTGTCGTTGAAACAGCAACAAAGCCACCAACTGCCACTACCAATGCAGCGATCAATGCCATACTTCTTTTCTTCATTTTATTTTATCTCCTTTAGAATCATGATACATCAATCATGCAAGCATGTCGACTCACTTGCGCTCATTGTAGCATGGCCCATAGGAAAAAGCAACATGGGAAAAAACTGGAAATCATCTACTTATTTTTCTTCCGTCCGATTGATATCCTCGCGGATCAAACGGTACATCGCAGCTGCAACCGGAACGCCCAGCAGCATACCCATGATACCCATCAGACTGCCGCCGATGGTAACGGCAGCAAGCACCCAGATTGCCGGCAGACCGATCGATTTTCCAACCACTCTCGGATAGATCAGATTGCCCTCCAACTGCTGCAGCACAACGATAAATACCAGAAACAGCACAGCCTTTAACGGCGACTGAGTAAGGATCATGATCGCGCCGACACCAGCTCCGATATATGCCCCTGCAACCGGGATCAGTGCGGTAAATCCGATCAGCGTTCCGATCATCGCCGCATAGGGAAATTGGCAGATCAGCATACCGACAATACAGAGCACTCCGAGGATCACCGCCTCCGTACACTGACCAACAATATACCGGTGAAAACAGTCGTTTAACACAGACATCCAGTGTCCGATCCGCTTCTCCCATTTTTCGGGCAGATAGTGCTTCATCAGTTTCTTTGTCTGGCGCTGCAGATCATCTCTTCCGGACATCATATAGATTGCGAATATAATACTGATGAATGTCGTAACGATCGCCGAAACAGCCGAAGATACCACATTCACAACCGCGCCTGTCGCGCTGCTGATCCCGGAACGAAAAAGTTGAATTGCCTTTTCCATCAGCCCCGACCAGTCCACATTTTCATATTTATCAAGAAAGTTTTCCGGAAATAATTCCTGCACCCATCCGCTTTCAAGCAGCTTTTCGATTGCCGGAGGAATCTCCGCGACAAGCAGCTGTACACAGGATACCAGTTCCGGTATCACAAGCCTGATCACCAAAAGGAAGATCAGACACAGCGTCAGGAAAGACGCAGCCATGCAAACGGGTCTGCGGCTTTTCTTTACGATCTGTTTTTCTGACTTTGATGTAAAGTAATGGCGCTCATAAAAACTCATCAGAATATTCAGCACATATGCGATCGCAAGTCCGATAAAAAGTGGTGTTGCCGCGCTCAATAATTTTGCCAAAAATCCCGCAGCTGTCTTCCAGTAAGTACAGCATAGAAACAATACAAAGATACTGGCACCCACGCGAAAACAATTTTTCCATCTAATTACTGTCATCATCGTTCTCCTTTTTTGAAATACGTATGCCCCTGTACAAATGTATTTTCTATTGTAACAAATCTCATCCTTTCTTTCAAATGCTATCTCAGATAGTCCGGTGTCACATCCCGTTTGAGGCTTTCCAACATCTGCTTGTCACTGCGGATTGTAGCACAGGCTGCCGTCGTCAGCATGTTTCCGGTGATCGTAGCGGATGCGCCGGACTGAAATGCAATCTCTCCATCGTTCGTCAACAATGCTCTGCCCGCCGCCAGACGAATGTTTGCCTCCGGGTTGATATAACGGAAAAATGCGATCGTCCGCAAAATGTCCTCCTCGGTCAACTGCGGCAGATCCTCCAGCGGAGTCCCTTTGATCGGCATCAGCGCGTTGATCGGGATAGAATCGATCCCCAGCTCCGCCAGACTGACCGCCATGTCCAGTCGATCCTCCCACGTCTCACCCATACCGATGATTCCGCCGGAGCAGGCACACATGCCCTCTGCCTTCACCTTCTTTAATGTTTCGATCTTCTGATCGTATGTATGCGTCGTGCAGATATTCGGAAAATTCCGTTTTGAAGTCTCTATATTGTGATGGTAGCTGGTCACGCCTGCCTCATGCAAGCGGTGAAGCTGCTCTTCATTTAAAAATCCCATGGATGCGCACAAGTCGATCTTACACTCCCGATGCATCGTCTCGTATGCATGGATCGCCTGTTCAAATTCCTCTCCCGTCAACGCCTTTCCTGACGTAACGATAGAAAACCGGTCCACACCCTCACTCTCATTCATCCTGCACGCTTCTAAGATCTTCTCCTCAGGAAGGAAGCCATAAACCTCACAGTCTGTGTGATTGTGAGCGGACTGCGCACAGTATTTGCAGTCCTCCGGGCAGCGCCCGCTCCGTCCGTTAATGATAGAACACAGATCAACCTTATCTCCGATATAATAAGCCCGGATGCGGTCTGCTCCCTCGCAGAGTTCTTTCAGATCACAGGTCAAAAAGAACGACAGATCATCCGCTCTGGTGATCCGTCGTCCTTCTATGATCTCCTGTGCCAATTCTAATTCGTTCATCTTCTTTCTCCTTTTGTTAACCATTTCAAATTTTAAGTTAACAAAAGTATATCAAACCTAAAAAGATTGTCAACTGGTGTTTTATCTTTCATGACAATAGATTTCTTCCACTTTGTCCTTATTTGACATAAATGCATCAACAATATCCGGGTCAAAGTCTGTGCCGCGCCCGTTTTTTATAATGCTGTAGCATTCCTCCAGCGGCATGGCATCCCTGTAGCAGCGCTTTGCTGACACCGCATCAAACACATCTGCAACCGCCATGATCCGGGCGCAGAGCGGAATATCTGTTCCGGAAAGGCCCTTGGGATATCCTTTTCCGTTCCATTTCTCATGGTGATACATGGCAACCTGATATGCCATGCTCTCATATTCTCCATTGTAAAGATGCCCAAATGTATCCCGAATGATCTTTCCACCGATCACCGGATGCTCTTTCATCTTATCAAACTCCTCCGCTGTCAGCCTTCCAGGCTTCTGCAGGATCGTATCCGGAATACCGATCTTTCCAATGTCATGCATAGGTGCGGATTGCGCAAGATTGTCAAGATAATCTCTGGTGATCACATTCTTATATTTCTTATTTTTCCTCAGATTTTTTGCTATCAGGACTGCATACGCAGAAGAACGCCGGATATGTCCGCCCGTGTTATCATCCTTGTTTTCTACCAGAGTTGCAAACCCCATTACCATCTCATGATGATAATGCTCCAACCCGTAAATAGACGGATTTTCCATGTTGATATAAATACTGATCGTGATCATCGCGATGGCAATGCTGGATATTAGATACTCCGGGAAAATGATCTGCAGAGACATGATGATGACGATACATATCAGTGTAGTCGCCAGAGCCTCCAATTTGTTTTTCGGTATATATCTGTATTTTGTAACGATGACGGTAATTGTCATTATGCAGTAGATTGCGACACTGACAAAGCACACATAGACCGCTTTTCCCATAGAATAATTTGTATATACTCCCTGCATAAATCGCAGTTCGGGCAGAAAACAGATCGTCAGAAAAACCGCGATCACTCCGGGCAACAGATACGCTGCTTTCATCCATTTTCGTTTCGGAATACCTACAGTCACGGATACCCAATACAAAAACAGCAGCATCACGTAAATCTCATAGGAGACAAACATACCCAGATGCATCAGCAGGTTCACCGCCCGCGGTACCTGATCCAGAAAATTGATCGTGCATGCAGTGATGCCATCAAAGAGCACAGCCAGTTCAGATATGGCAAAGATCGCATCAAACAAATGATTGCAGTTTGATTTTTTTGTCATCCGGTTCAGATTTCTTCCTTCCCGAATGTATGTAATGCCTATGTACACCAGGATCAGCAGACACATGATCTGCATTTTACACCATTGCAGGATTATCATAAGTACCTCCAAAATCAAATATCCCGGGACTCAGATCAAGAACCCCGGGATTATCATCTCTTTGCTTATCTCTCGTAGAAAGAGCCCATGTAACGGATATATTCATCCTCTGTTTTGTTTGCTTTCCAGTTCTGAACATTCTGTTTGTTATGCTCACCTGCGATCACAGAGAGGTTCTTTCCTAAATTCTCAAAAGCTTCCTCAACACATGCCTCAGGAGTCATCGCAGCCTTCATTACCGCCTCACCGGCAGGACCTCCGGGCAGATTGTTCAAAAGACTCGGTGTGATCGTTGTACCAAGAGTGATCACCTCTACATCTACATTTGTCTTTTCACACTCACATGCAACTGCCTCTGTTAATTTTAAGATATACGCCTTTCCTGCTCCATACTGTGCATTGTACGGAGAACTACTGATACCGGTCAGCGAAGACACGTTGATGACAGCGCCGCGATCCTGCTTTGCAAAGATACCCATGTAATGATAGAAACATTTCAGGAATGTAAGCACATTGACATTTATCATCTGCTCATGCTTCTCCCAGGGAGTATCCTGCAGCTTTCCAAATGTATGGAAGCAGGCTACATAGCTCATGAATCCCATATCCAGGTCCTTGGTTGCCTCAAAAATCGCATCGGTACAATCTGACTCTGCAAAATCAGCACGGATCACCTTATGATCCACACCGTATTTCTCGCTGATCTCTTTTCCAAGATCCTTCAGCATTTCCTCTCTTCTTCCTACCAGAACAACACTCATTCCCTCGGAAGCGATCTTCTCTGCAAATGCCTTTCCGACACCCTCTGTTGCGCCAAGAATAATGCCCCATTCACCGTATTTTTCTCTTAAGTTCATCTGAAAAAACCTCCTATGTTTTAATATAGATTCATTATAGCATTACAGGACACAAAATGGAACCCTCTCTCTGATACTGTATGGCATTCATTCGCTGCAACTTCTTGTGAGACCGATAAAAATCCTCCTTATCTCTACTCATTCGGAGAATTCAATTTGATCAAACATATGTCACGATCCTATATGCCAGATCCGAAATCCAATGCGGTATAATTGCACCGTACAAGCTGTCGGATTTGATCCTAATATGTAATCGGTGTCCGAAACAACGCGCTAAAAAAACAATCAACCAGGAACAAAAGAAGAAGCACCAGACAAACGACATGCACGGTTTTGGGGTGCATTTTGCTATCCATGCGCTCTGCTTCCGGTTTCATATAGGCATTTTTTGTGTCCATATGTGTCAATTTTATAGTTGATGATAGCTAACACATTTTTCTTAACCTCTCACAAAACACATCTATCTTTTCATCATTTTCCGCCTTCATATTTTCTTTTGGATCGACAAGGATCAGTTCTGCTTCAAACGCTTCGATACCTATATATTTCTTCATTTTTTCAATCGCCTTATCCGCACCACCGCCGCTAAAACATGTAAATACCGCTATTTTCTTTCCGTGAATATCCGAGTTTTCTTTTAGAAAAGTTCTGATAGGCGGTGCAAACGTACTGGCCCATACCGGAGTACCCAAAATGATCCTGTCATACTTCTCCGCGCTGAATTCATAAGGTTGTAATGCAGGCGTTTCTCCCATGACAGCGCTTTTCCCGCCCCAGATGAACTTCTTGGCGCCTTGATCCGGATATGCTTTGACCGGTTCAATCCGGATGATATCCGCATCTATTTTTTCTGCGATTTTATCTGCTACATATTTTGTATTTCCTGACATTGAATAATATACGATTGCTGTTTTCATTTCTTTTCCCACTCCTTGATCTGTTCTTTTG
>CALZQA010000021.1 GCA_945828315.1 uncultured bacterium
GGCAAGCCTAACCTCCAAGAAACTTTATGGAGGTGCGAACATGTGCATTACAGAAGAAAAACTGGTGGAAGCCTACGGTAATTCAAATCCGCATGAACGCTTCCTGCTGATTTACAAGAACTACAGCGTATTTCCCCAGTTGGTAGACTGCTATGAAACAGGGCTCTTTAATCGGATCCTTTTCGAAGTGGAATACAACAGGCGGAAGAAGAATGACGACGATCTGGGCGTTAGAGTTCAGACAAGTCATCGCAGCGATCCTACAGCTGCAAAGGCCATCGAGCATATCATGATCCGGGATGCCATCGAGGAATGTAACTTCTCCGGGAACATCCTGAAGGAAACGGATACTCCGGAAAAGCACAAACATGATATTCTCACGATCCATATGATGAGACGGGAATTTGAAGTCTTTGACTCAGCTCTCAAGGCTCTTCCGACGAAGGAGCATGACATCGTATTTACCTTTATCAATAAGGAACGCAAGATGCTGGAGATTGCGGAGGACAGAGACCTGGCTTATCAGACAGTGAAGAATCTGATCGGTGATATCAAGAAGTTATTGGAAAGCAGAACAGTCCCTTATTTCAGGGAAACATTATAAGGAGTGAATGACTATGGGATACAAGAGAAAAGAAACGGATAATATGGAGAACCTTCTTACGAACGGAAAGAAGAAGTTCGTAAAGTATGATGAAGGAGCAGCGATGTTCTCCATGGGGATTCATTCCTTCATGGATCTGGCTAAGGAGGCAAAGGCAGTTTACCGCATCAGACGGATCGTCTTGGTAAATACCGAGATCATCGAAGAGTATCTTGAAAACTTCAGAGATATGTAACGAAGAAGGACGTAACGAAAATTAAAGGAATGACTCTCAAAAAAACATTGAATTTATGTGGGACACAAACTATAATGTGTATATAGGTTTTGAAAGGAGCAGTTATGGCGAAAGTAGGACGTCCCCCGGTAGAGAATAAGAAGTATATTAAGGTAGGCTTCCGAGTTACCGAGGCAGAACGTGATAGACTTCTCGCGTACTGCAAGAAGATGAATCTTACCCAAGCAGAGGTCTTTCAGCAGGCACTTGAGCTGCTGTACAAGACCAAGCCATAAGAGAGTTGTTCCTTCTTTAATGTAAGGAGGAACGCAGATGGCACAAAGCAGAAAGGACTCCCGTGGCTATGCGCTCAGGACGGGAGAGAGCCAAAGAGCAGACGGAAGATATTCATACTCTTATACGGATCACAATAGTAAGAGGCACACCGTCTATGGCAAGGATCTGGTCGAACTGAGGAAGAAGGAGCAGAAGATCAGACGCGATCTGGAGGATGGACTGGATCCCCAGAGAGCAGAGCGTATTACAGTCAACGATGTATTTGATTCGTACATCAAACAGAAATACGACCTGAAACCGACGACCAGGGTGAATTACATTTACACCTATGATCACTTCATCAGGGAGACCTTCGGGAAAAGGAAACTGTCAAAGGTTCGTTATACGGATGTGAAGGAATTTTACTATTCCCTTATCGTTGAGCAGGGATTATCTCCCGCCACAGTTGATAACGTACATACACAGCTTCATCCGGTATTTACGATGGCAGTTCGTAACGGACTCATTCGTACCAATCCGGCATCCGGGGTTCTCGGTGAGATCAAGAAGAGTCATGTGTGGGTAAAGACCAAGCGTAAAGCTTTGACGGTACCGGAGCAGAAGGCATTCATGAATTATCTGTATGCCAATCATCAGTACCAGGGCTGGAAGCCTATCATCACAGTCTTGATCGGAACGGGAATGAGAATCGGTGAATGTCTGGGCCTGAGATGGCAGGATCTCGACTTTGAGAATCGTATCATTGACATCAATCACAATCTGGTGCACCGTAGAGTAGATGAGGAAGGTGGAAACCTTCATATCAATACTCCGAAGACAGAAGCCGGTTGTAGGAAGATCCCGATGATCAGTGAGGTATACGAGGCATTTCTCGAAGAATATCAGCTCCAGCAGATCACGGGTTTCTGCACGCAGGAGATTGATGGATATTCAGGATTCGTATTTACAAGCTCGGGAGGAACGGTTACTATACCTTCTGAAGTGAATCGTGCGATTCATAACATCACGGCAGAGTATAACGAAGAAGAAACTGCCAGAGCGAAGAAAGAAAAGAGAGAGCCTTTTCTCCTTCCGGACTTCTCCGCTCACCATCTTGGACATACTTTCTGTACCAGACTTTGTGAGAACGAAACGAATCTCAAGGTCATTCAGACGGTGATGGGACACAAGGACATCCAGACGACGATGGATATCTATGCAGACTGCACCGAGGAGAAGAAGCAGGAAGTGATCAAGAAGATGGAAGATAAGATTTTTGTGATTTAAAAGTGCCTGTTAAAGCAGTGCCTTTTCTCACAAATTAAACTTTACGTCTTAATCCAACGACTGACCGAAAAATGAAAAGTGATGTATCCAGTACCACACGCTAAGACATTAGCACGGAACAGGACGGCAATCCTCAAAGACCCTGAAATGCATTTGGACGGAGCCAAGGGGACAAAGACGGAATAGGACGTAAAAACTGACCAATCCAATCCCGACGATGAAGAGTTTGGATAAATAAATCCAGTATTTATGCGGGTTTGCGTGGCATGATAAAATTAAGTTGCCGAAAGGAGTAGGTCCTTTCCCATCTCTTGACGGACACCCCCACTAAGGAGCGGTATGGCGGTGCTCTGGCCCAGATTTTTTGAACACAATGGCCGTGAAGTGATTCACGGTCATTATTATTTTAGGGGTTCCTTTTCATTTGGACGTTGAAAGGAGCAATTGATATATTTATGCAATGCTTTGCAACATTATTCAAAAAAATTGTATATTCTACCAGTTGCAACAAAAGTAAGAATCAAGTATAATGTTGTACTGGACGAGGTTGTCTGTGAAGGCGGGCAACCTCTTTATTTTACTTTCAGAGGTGAGAATGTATGCGACCTGTCATAGGTTTGATCCCTTTATTTGATGAAGACAAAGAAAGCTATTGGATGCTTCCCGGATATATGAAGGTTTTGGAAGCGTGTGGCGCACTTCCGATCATGCTCCCACTTACAGATGATGAAGAGGAGCTGACTCAGAGTGTGGAAATGTGTGACGGACTGCTCCTGACAGGAGGACATGATGTGGATCCGATGCTGTATCACGAACAGCCGAAAGATACCTGTGGTGTCCCGTGCAGGGAACGCGACCGTATGGAGAGCCGGCTGCTGGGGATGGCACTGAAAAAAGATCTGCCTGTGTTAGGCATCTGCAGGGGGATCCAATTTATGAACGCATATCTTGGCGGAAGCCTGTATCAGGATCTGCCCACGGAGCATGGAGATCGGGTAGAGCATCATATGTCACCGCCGTACGACAGAGAAGCGCATAAAGTAACGGTACTTGCAAATACCGTATTAGCTGGTATACTGGGAGAAGGAGAACTGCCGGTGAACAGTTATCATCATCAGGCAGTAAAGAAAACAGCCCCGGGAGTAACCACAATGGCTGTATCGGAAGATGGTCTTGTGGAGGCAATTTCCGTAGACGGGCAGAAATTTGCAGTAGGGATCCAGTGGCATCCGGAGTTCTCTTATGAGAGCGATGCCGCCAGTTTAAAATTGGTTCAGGCTTTTGTGGACGCTTGCAGATAGCAACAAGTGGAAACAGAGATGACAAATAAACTTTTAGGAGGAATAAAAGATGAATAAGAAAATGATGATGACGCTGCTTGCAGCAACAATGGTGCTTGGTCTTGTAGGATGCGGAAGCAAGGCAGAAGAGCCTGCAGCACCTGCAGAGGAGACAGCAGATACGACAGAGGAAGCAGCAGATACTGCAGAGGAGGCAGATACTTCTGACGCAGGAAAGAAGTGGATCATCGCAACAGATACCGCATTCAAGCCTTTCGAGTACAAGGATGACAGCGGAGAGTATGTTGGTATCGATGTGGATATTCTTGCTGCGATCGCAGAGGATCAGGGATTTGATTATGACCTTCAGGCACTGGGATGGGATGCATCTATCGCTGCTTGCCAGGCAGGACAGGCAGACGGTATGATCGCAGGCGCATCTATTACCGAAGAGCGTAAGGAAAGCGGCTGGATCTTCTCTGACGGATATTATGATGCAAACCAGAGCATGGCAGTAGCAGAGTCTTCTTCCATCACAGGTTTCTCTGATCTGGATGGCAAGACCGTTGCTGTAAAGACCGGTAGTATGAGTGCAGATTATGCTGAGAGCCTGAAGGATGAGTATGGCTTCACCATTACTTACTTCGAGGATTCACCTACCATGTATCAGGCTGTTGTAGGTGGTCAGGCAGACGCTGTATTTGATGATACGCCGATCATGGCAAGCAACATCAAGGATACCGGACTTGCAATGAAACTGGTAGACGGTACCGGAAATGATCCTGCATCTTACGGATTTGCAATCTTTAATGCAGACAACCAGGAGCTGGTAGATATGTTTAACGCCGGTCTGGCTAATATCAAGGCAAACGGAACTTACGATGAGATTATCGCAAAATATCTTGGCGAATAATTTTTGAAGTAACGACAACAGGCAGGCAGGACGGAGCAGCTGACATGCTCTGCCCTGTCTTACCTATTTTGCGGGGATAAGGGGAATCAATATGGTAAAAATAATCACTGTTTATGGGAATATGCTCCTTCAGGCCATGGGCAAGACCTTGCTTCTGGCATTGTGCGGTCTGTTTTTTGCATGTATCCTGGGACTGATCTTTGGTCTGATGAGTGTTGTAAAAAACAGAGTATGCAACATCATAGCACAGATTTTTGTTGACGTGATCCGAGGCGTGCCGATGATCGTGCTGGCATTTTTTGTTTACTTCGGAGTTCCGTATTTATTAAATAATATGATGGGATTGAACACGCCGGTAATGACTGCGTTGCAGGCGGGTACGATCTGTCTGGCATTAAACTGTGGCGCGTATATGTCTGAGATCATTCGTGCCGGTATTGAATCTGTAGACAAAGGACAGATGGAAGCAGCGAGATCACTGGGACTTTCCTATTTTGTATCCATGAAGCGGATCGTGCTGCCGCAGGCGATC
Organism: uncultured bacterium; assembly: GCA_945828315.1. Classification (GTDB taxonomy): domain Bacteria; phylum Bacillota; class Clostridia; order Lachnospirales; family Lachnospiraceae; genus W0P33-017. The sequence goes on from CALZQA010000021.1 coordinate 5,107, forward strand.
CGAACGATGATTCCCAGTATCATTAACCAGTTCATCATCACGTTGAAAGATACATCGATCCTTTCTGTTATCGGTTTCCCGGAACTGGTAAATACTGCAAAAAATGTACAGGCAGCGACTTTCAAGTCGTTCCAGACCTGGTTTATTGTAGGTATCATGTACCTGATCGTTATCACAATCCTTTCCAGATGTGCAAAGGTTGTAGAAAGGAGATTGAATCGTGGCCGCTGAAGAAATTAAAATTCATGTAGAACATCTCAAGAAGAACTTTGGGAAAATAGAAGTCTTAAAGGATATATCCATTGATATCATGCAGGGAGAGGTTGTGGTCGTGATCGGTCCTTCCGGATCTGGAAAATCAACCTTTTTGCGGTGTCTGAACCGCTTGGAAGAATCCACCGGCGGAACGATCGTGGTGGATGGCGTAGATATCACCCAGAAAAAAGTGGATATTAACAAGGTGCGTGAAAATGTAGGAATGGTATTCCAGCACTTCAATCTGTTCAACAACCTCAATGTCTTAAACAACATGACACTGGCACCGCTGGAGCTGAAAAAAGCCACTTCGGAACAGGCGAAAGAGAAGGCGATGCAGATGCTGGAGCGCGTTGGACTGGCAGAGAAAGCAGAAGCTTATCCGTCCCAGCTTTCCGGCGGACAGAAGCAGCGTGTGGCGATCGCGCGGGCGCTGTGCATGAATCCGGATATCATGCTTTTTGATGAGCCCACATCCGCATTGGATCCGGAGATGGTAGGCGAGGTACTTCAGGTTATGAAAGATCTCGCGGCATCCGGAATGACCATGGTCATTGTTACCCATGAGATGGGATTTGCCCGAGAAGTGGCAGACAGAGTCATTTTTATGGATGGTGGATATATTGTGGAGGAAGGCACACCGGAGGAGGTGCTGCTGAATCCGAAAGAGAGCAGGACCATCGACTTTTTGAATAAAGTATTGTAGCATCTGTCGGGAGGTGTTAAGGTGAAAAAAATAATTACCATCAGTCGCGAGTTTGGTGCGGGAGGCGGTCAGATCGGCCGTGCGGTAGCGGACAGACTCGGTTATTATTACATGGATAAAGATATGATCATACGTGCAGCCATGGAGTCTCCGAACCTGACGCCGGCGGATTTCCGTAAATGGGATGAGCGCGTGCCTTTGAACCTGGGATTCGGTCAGAGCCTGTTTGACTTTTACAATAAGCCGTTAAATGAGAAACTCTTTGAAGCCCAGCGGGAAGCGATCCGTAAGATCGGGGAAAAAGGGAACTGTGTGATCGTAGGACGTAATGCGAATGTGGTACTTCAGGAATTTGAGAAGTGTCTTCATGTATTTGTTTCTGCAACTCCTTATTTCCGGGTACAGAACTTAAAGAAGCAGATGCCTGACGTTTCAGAGGAAAAGATCCTGAATCAGATGAAGGCAGTTGATAAGACAAGAGCAAAATATTGTTCTTATTACACCAATACAGAATTCGGGAAAGCGGAATATTATGATCTGTGTCTGAAGAGCTCAACCCTCGGGATCGACGGATGTATCGATGTCATCTGTGAGCTGGCAAAGAAATAGTTTGATCTAAGAATCTTTCCAAAACAGATTTCGGTGTTCTACAGAGGTGGAAAACGCGATCAAGGTCTTTGTTTTTCCAAAACGTTGTAATTCACCGATAAATTGATCCAGTGCCATTGTATGTTTAAAGACCACTTCAATGAGCATGGAATATTCTCCGGTGACACAGTTACACGCCACCACGTTTTTACATTTTTGAATGTAGGGATAGAACTCCTTTTTCTGATCGGGTTCTACCTCAAGATTAATAAAGGCTTTTGTATAATAGCCGAGAGCGATCGGGTTGATCTGGACATGAAAACCTTCGATCACTCCGGCTTTTTTCAGTCTCTCGATGCGGGAGGAAACGGCAGTCGATGATAAATATACCTTTGCGGCCATGTCCTTTAAAGACATACGGGCATCCTTTTCCAGCAGCTCTAATATCTTTCGGTCTACCTCGTCGAGAGAATACATCGGTTCTTCTATTTCCTTCATACAAAAGCCTCCATCTCTTATACTTTAAGGGAAAATACCCTTAATTTCTTCTGTGTGGATCAAACGCTTTAATGCGATAATATATGCCGCCATGCGGAGTGTGCAGTCGCTTCTTTTACTTTCTTCGATGATCTCCTTAAATGCTTTTGTAAGGATGGTCTCCAGCATTTCATTAACCTGAGGTTTTTCCCAGGCAATTTCCTGTATATTTTGTACCCACTCAAAGTAGGAGACGATCACACCGCCGCTGTTGGCAAAAATATCCGGAACGAGCTTGATGCCTCTCTCCTGTAAGATCTTGTCTGCATCTACTGTAGTAGGACCATTTGCGCCCTCGACGATATAGCTGCATTTTACCTGTTTGGCAATATCCGCTGTAATCTGATTTTCCAATGCTGCCGGGATCAGAACATCGCAGTCGCATAGAAGCAGTTCTTCGTTTGTCATATGAATGACACCCTCGGCATTGTAATCGGTAAGTTTTCCGCCATTTTCCACATAAGCTGTTACCTGATCCGCATTCAGACCTGATTCACAGTAGATCGCACCGTATACATCGCTGATCGCGACGACGATGGCCCCTCTGTGTGCCAGGATCCGGGCTGTGTTTCCGCCGACATTACCGCATCCTTGAATAGCAACCCTCGTGTCCTTTAATTCTTTTCCGTCTTCGGCCAGCAGCAGCTTGGTGCTGATAACGATACCCCGGCCGGTAGCGGAAGGTCTTCCCTTGGAACCACCCAGTTCCAGGGGTTTTCCTGTAACGACACCCGGACACGGCTTTCCGTGCAGCTGGCTATAGGTATCTAAAAGCCAGGTCATGATCTGGGCATTCGTATTGACATCCGGTGCCGGAATGTCTCTGTCTGCACCGATAATGGGCTCTATTGCATAGGTGTATCTTCTGGTCAATGCGCATAACTCTCTTTTTGATAGTGTAGACGGGTCAACCTTGATGCCGCCTTTAGCGCCGCCGAATGGAATATTCACGACTGCGCATTTCAAAGACATCCATGTGGCTAAAGCCTTTACTTCATTCAATGTTACATTCTGATGATACCGGATACCGCCCTTGAAGGGTCCTCGAATATTGGAATGCTGGACCCTGTAGCCTTCAAATACTTTTACGCTGCCATCATCCATTTCCACCGGCAGATAAACCTTTATTTCACGCTGAGGGTTTTTGATGATCTCAAACATGTGCTTATCAATCTTCCCGATCTCCATTGCTTCTTCCATCGCATCAACTACATTTTTGTACGGATTGTACTCGCTGCTCATCTTATTAGCTCCTTTGTCTGTTACTGGTCAATCATCATCCGGATCTTGTCGACAAAGGCAATTCTAATGACTTCTGTTGGGAACGTCAATAAGCCAATTGAAAAACATATTTATTTGATTATATCAAGCGGTTCTGCTTGATTTTCGCAAGTGATTTTCGGATTTGGTTGATAATATAAAGTGAGAGACGATTAAAAACCCCATGCTCTCCATAGTGAAAGCATGGGGTTGAGATTACTCGTTTTTTTCTGAGGAAGGTTCTTCGTTGTCAACAACCTTGATGACACCTTTCGTGTGTAGCTGAGTGCCTCGGAAATACCTACCGGGATATAGATCATTAAAATACTGATGGTGGACAGGTTGATCACTTCGCCGAACGAAGGGATGCTGTGATAATAGGCCAGCACGATAAAGGGAAGGACTGGAGATGATGTCTTGCATTGTATAGCAATAACTGTTACCTCTCTTTTCTTAATTGTAAGATTATAAAAAGGAAAGGCGCCTTTCACTCCGAAAAGCACCTTTACCTGTTGAAAATCATAGCATCCCGTGAAATATTTGTCAATGTTTATGCAGAAATTTAAGATTGCTAAAAATGGCATATGCGTCTACAATAGAAAAAGAATGTTGCAAAAGAAAAAGAGCGATACAGTGTTACATAAATAAGGAGGAATGAGAAGAAACATGAATATACATCAGGAGTTTTATGAAAAATATGAATTCCGAACCATTCATCCGGATGAGGCGGAAACAGCCACGCAGATCGAGGCAGCCTGTTTCCCTCCGAATGAGGCGTGTGTGCTGCCGATCATGAAGGAGCGCGTGCGGCTTGCGCCGGATCTTTTCTTAGTCGCAGTAGATAAAAAGACCGGACAGATGGTGGGATTTATCAACAGTATCGCCACGGATGAAAGGACCCTGCGGGATGAGTTCTTTACGGAGCCGACGCTTCATGATCCGTATGGGAAAAATGTGATGATCTTAAGCGTTGCGGTCCTTCCGGAGTACAGAAATCAGGGACTTGCCAGGGAAATGATGCAGATCTATCTGAGCAGAGAAGCCGACAGAAAACGGCAGCTGATCGTCCTGACCTGTCTGGAGGGGAAAGTGAAGATGTATGAAAAATTCGGTTTTCGGGATTGCGGGGAATCCGGCTCTGAATGGGGCGGTGAACAGTGGCATGAGATGGTGTGTGAGCTGAATGAAAAAAATTAAAGGAGAAAAAGAATGAAACGGATTGCAGTAACTTATGATAACGGACAGGTGTTCCAGCATTTTGGACACACGGAGATGTTTAAGATCTACGAGGTTGAAGAGGGCAAGGTAATAAACAGTGAGGTGATCCAGGCAAACGGCGTTGGACACGGAGCACTGGCAGGACTTTTATCAGACAACACGATCGATGTACTGATCTGCGGAGGCATCGGCGGAGGAGCCATGGCTGCATTAGAGGAGGCTGGTATTGAGGTGTGCGCCGGGGCAGAAGGTGATACCGATGCAGTGGTAGAAGCATATTTGAAAGGGGAACTGACATCGACCGGAGTAAATTGTGACCACCACGGAGAGGGACATACTTGCGGAGATCATGGCGAAGGTCATTCCTGCGGTGGGGGCGGATGTCATGGCGGATGTGGTTCCTCGAAACCTGCGTTTGAAGGGCGCAATGTGGGAAAAACAGTACGAGCACATTACAGAGGCACATTTAATGACGGCGAGCAGTTTGACTCTTCCTATGACCGTGGTGAACCGCTGGAATTTGTTTGCGGAGCCGGAATGATGATCCTGGGCTTTGACAAGGCTGTTGCAGATATGGAAGTAGGGCAGATCGTAGATGTGCATCTGATGCCGGAGGAGGCATACGGACAGCCGAACCCGGAAGCGATCATTTCTGCACCGATTGCAGAGGTGCCGGGTGCAGAGGATCTGAGTGTAGGGCAGCAGGTTTACCTGACCAGCGACTACGGACAGCCGATCCCTGTGAAGGTGACTGCAAAGGATGATACCATGATCACCTTTGATGCAAACCACGAGATGGCCGGCAAGGAGTTAAACTTCCGGATCGAGCTGGTGGAAGTGCTGTAAGATGAAGATTATTTTATCACCGGCAAAGAAAATGAATACGGATACAGAGGAGGAATGACATTCATGGAAACATGGTATTATGAGGTGGCCAGTATCGATGGCGACTATGCGCATCTGCGGCGGACGGACATGGAGACGGACGACTTAAAGCTTGTGGCGCGGGCGTTGCTTCCGCCGGAGATCATGGAGGGGAGTAAACTGAAATATGAGCTGATGCAATATGAATTATTAAACGAGTAGTGTAATATGATGATGTAAGTGCTACACTGTGCCTATCCCGTTTGAGAAAGCGAACGGCGGGTTGCATAGACAGAAAATGACGAAGGAGATGTTTAAAATGGCTTGTACTACAATACTTGTTGGAAAAAAAGCAACCTATGATGGCTCTACGATGATCGCCAGAAATGACGATTCGGGTGCCGGACATTTTACACCGAAGAAATTCGTTGTTATTCATCCGCAGGAGCAGAAGAAGGTCTATAAGACCGTACTCTCGCATCTGGAGATCACACTGCCGGATGACCCGATGCGCTATACCGCGATGCCGAATGCAGTGGAAGGAAAGGGCATCTGGGCGGCCAGTGGTGTGAATGAGGCACAGGTGGCGATGACAGCGACAGAGACACTTACCTCCAATCCCCGGGTGCTGGGTGCGGATCCGCTTGTGGAATATCAGCCGGCAGAGGATGGCAGAGAAGAGATCCCCGGGGGAATCGGGGAAGAGGATATCGTATATCTGGTCCTGCCCTATATTCACAGCGCGCGTGAAGGCGTAATGCGTCTGGGAAGTCTGCTGGAACAGTACGGAACCTATGAGATGAACGGAATCGCTTTCCAGGATGCGGATGAGATCTGGTGGCTGGAGACGATCGGAGGACACCATTGGATCGCCAGACGCGTGCCGGATGATGTGTATGTGGTCATGCCAAATCAGCTTGGGCTGGACCGGTTTGATCTGGAGGATGCACTTCATGGTCAGAAGGAGTACATGTGCTCACCGGATATGCGGGAATTTATCGAAAAAAATCACCTGGATCTGTCGCTGGATGGCAGATTGAATCCCCGCGACGCCTTTGGAAGTCATGATGACGCGGATCATGTATACAATACGCCCCGGGCGTGGTTTATCGAGCGTAGTCTGAATCCCCATACAAAGGTATGGGATGGCCCGAATGCCGATTACCGTCCGGAGGCAGATGACATTCCCTGGTGCATGGTGCCGGAGAAGAAGATCACGGTGGAGGACGTCAAGTATGCGCTGTCCACACACTATCAGGGAACGCCCTACGATCCCTATGGCAGTTACGGAGATACTTCCCTGCGTGGTACATATCGTCCGGTGGGGATCAACCGGAATGATTTTGTTGCAGTGATCCAGATGCGTCCGGGTTATGCGCAGGACAATGCGATCATCGAGTGGATTGCCTATGGTTCCAATGTATTTAACGCACTGGTGCCCTTTTATGCAGATATCGATGAAACACCGGAATACCTTTCCAATACCACCGGAGAGGTTTCCACGGATAATTTTTACTGGTCAAGCCGGCTGATCGGGGCGATGGCAGATGCATCCTACCGCAGTTCCATCTTTCACATCGAGCGCTATCAGGAGCATGTCATGTCCAAGGGTTATGCGCTGATCGCGCGCTATGATGAACTTCTTGAGAAAGAACCGGAAGAAGAAAAACGGAGGGCATTGCGAGAGGAAGCGAACCGGGAGATTGCGAAAATGCTCAAAAAAGAGACGCAGTCGACGCTGGATCTGGTACTGTTCGAGTTGAGCAGCCGAATGAAGAACGCGTTTGCGAGATCTGATGCATAGACATGACAATCTTAGACAGAAATCATGCGAAGTTGTTATGGATATGTTCCAAAATGCTTAATTTTTTTAGGAATTTGTAAAAAAACAGTAGTTACTCTTGAAATTCAAAATACAGAGTGCTATATTGATGACCAACGCGAGGGGGCGTTCCATAGAGTGGAGCGCCTCTTCGCGTTAGTTTTTTTTAGGAGGCAAATATTATGAAAAGAAAGAAAATGACATTGGCAATCCTCCTGGCCTGTTCCATGATGGCAGGTCTTGTGGGATGTGGCGGTTCTGATACGGCAGAAGCGCCCGCAGACGCATCCGGTACGGAAGAAGCATCTGCGGAAGGAGCAGAAGGCGTAAGCGGAGAGGACTTAAAGGTGATGATCGAGACACCGGTAGAATCCATTGATCCGCAGATCGGACAGGATGGTACCTCTTTTGAGGTGATCGCGGACTTTACAGATGGTCTGATGCAGATGGATGCAGACGGACAGGCTGTTCCGGCGATCGCAGAGTCTTATGAAGTATCAGACGATGGTCTTACTTATACATTCCATCTTCGCGAGGACGCAAAGTGGAGCAACGGAACACAGGTTACTGCCGCAGACTTCGTGTTTGGCTGGCAGAGAGCTGTTGACCCGAATAATGCAAGTGAGTATTCTTACATGCTCAGTGATATCGGTCAGGTAAAAAATGCTGCTGAGATCATTGCAGGTGAGAAAGATAAGAGTGAACTTGGCGTGACAGCAGTCGATGACACGACACTTCAGGTTGAATTGAATGTTCCTGTCAGCTATTTCCTCTCACTGATGTATTTCCCGACCTATTATCCGGTCAACGAAGAGTTTTATAACAGCTGTGGCGATACATTTGCAACCAGCCCGGAGACGACGCTTGCCAACGGTGCGTTTGTATTAGACAGCTATGAGCCGGCAGCAACCTCAATTCATCTGAGCAAAAACCCGGATTACTACGATGCGGACAAGGTTCAGCTCGCAGGTCTGAGCTATCAGGTGATTCAGGATTCACAGCAGGCGCTGATGAGCTATCAGGCCGGTGATCTTGATACGACCCTCATTAATGGTGAGCAGGTAGATCAGGTAAAGGATGATCCTGAATTCTTATCCATCGGTGCAGGTTATATGTGGTATTTATCTCCCAATGTACGCGACGTACCGGAGCTTGCCAACTTAAATATCCGCAAGGCAATGACAATGGCGATCGATCGTGAGGCGATCACAAACGATGTCTTAAAGGATGGTTCTACACCTACCTATACAGCAGTTCCGCCGCAGTTTGCAGCCGGCCCTGACGGATCTGATTTCTCTGAGGATCAGACAAAATTCTCCGATGTATGTACCTATGACACAGCAAAGGCTGTAGAGTACTGGGAGAAGGGCTTAGAGGAGCTTGGAGTTTCCGAGATTACACTGGACATGGTTTTGGATGCGGATGATGCACCGCAGAAGGTTGCACAGGTATTGAAGGAGCAGTGGGAGACCACCCTTCCGGGACTGACATTAAACCTTGTTGTCGAGCCGAAGAAGCAGAGATTACAGGATATGCAGGAAGGCAACTTCCAGATCGGTCTGACCCGTTGGGGACCTGACTACGCAGATCCCATGACATACCTTGGTATGTGGGTAACCGATAACTCTAACAACTATGGTTTCTGGAGCAATGCTGATTACGATGCGATCATCGCAGAGTGCACTACCGGTGATCTGTGTACCGATCCGGAAGGACGCTGGGCAAAACTGTATGAGGCTGAGCAGATCGTGATGGATGAGGCAGTCATCTTCCCGCTGTACACACAGTGCAACGCAGAGATGCTTTCCTCAAAGGTAACAGGTGTTGAGTATCATCCGGTTGCCTTGAACCGAGTTTATAAAAATGCTGTAAAAGCTGAGTAATTTTGGTGGAAAAGCCGCACTGAAGGGACTTGCTTTGGTGCGGCTTTTGAAATTGACGCAGGAGGGGAAAAGGTGAAAAAATATACATTAAAAAGAATAGGAACCTCGCTGTTCACATTGCTGGCTATTTTACTTGTTTTATTTATACTGATGCATTTGATGCCGGGTTCTCCTTTTAATGATGAAAAATTGAATGATGACCAAAGAACAGTACTTTATGAGAAGTATGGTCTGGACCAGCCGGTTCCCGTGCAGTTTGTAAAATATGTGGGAAACATGCTGCGCGGTGATATGGGAGTCAGCTATAACATTTCCAAGAACACGCCTATTTTACAGCTGATCGAGAGCAGATTGCCGATCTCTATCCGGATCGGTGGATGTGCGGTTCTGATCGGAGCAGTCGCGGGTCTGCTGCTTGGACTATTGGCAGCGTTAAAACATGATACGATATGGGATTCGCTGGCGACAGTGATCTCTGTCATCGGTGTTTCTGTCCCGTCTTATGTTTTTGCGCTGGCACTGAGTTATTATTTTGGATTTAAGCTCCGATGGTTTCCTATGCTGTTTTCGGCAGATACACTTTTTAAATCAAGTGTACTTCCCAGCGTGTCACTTTCCATGTTTACAATGGCGTCCATTGCGCGTTTTACAAGAAGCGAGATGCTGGAGGTTCTTGGAAGCGATTACATGCTGCTGGCAGAGAGCAAGGGTGTATCCGGACCGGCACTGATCTTCCGGCATGCGCTTCGAAATGCGTTGATACCGATCATCACCGTTCTGGCACCACTCATCGTAGACCTTATGACGGGATCGCTCGTGGTGGAAAAGATCTTTTCGATTCCGGGTGTTGGAAGCCTGCTTGTCAATGCAATACAGTCCAATGACTATAACGTGGTGATCGCACTGAGTTTTATTTATTCAGCGATGTACATCGGTATTATGCTTGTAGTGGATATTTTGTATGGCATTATTGACCCGAGAATCCGACTGGCAAAGAAGGGGGACTGACAGGATGAAAAAGAAAGTTGCTGTCGCAGCAGAAGCAACTGCTGCCTATATACCCGTCGATACGGACTTTAAATGGAAAGAAAATGCCGGGGATATCTCTATTGATGAGAACTTCGTGGCGCAGAACTTCTGGCATGATGTGTTTGTGCGATTTTTCCGAAAAACCAGTGCAGTGATCGGACTGCTCCTGATCATTCTCATTACTGTTTTTGCGATCATAGGACCGGGAATGAACGATTTCGGCTACTCCGATCAGTATTTAAGTCAGAAAAACTTTGCACCCCGCGTAAAAGCGCTGGAAAAATTCGGTATTTTTGACGGGACTGAAACCATGAAGACCACCACCGGAAAAACGCAGGTCAATTACTATCAGGAAAAAGATATGAATGATCTGTATTACTGGTTTGGAAGTGATAATTTCGGACGCGATATCTGGACACGTACCTGGTCCGGCGCGCGTGTTTCTTTGATCATCGCAGTGGCTGCGGCGCTGATCGATATGATCATCGGCATGAGCTACGGATTGATCTCCGGATATTTCGGTGGAAAAACAGATATGCTCATGCAGCGTTTTCTGGAAGTTGCAAACGGTATACCGAGACTGGTCATTGTCACGTTGCTGCTGCTGGTTTTAAAACCCGGCATGCTGACGATCATCTTTGCGCTGATGCTGACGGAATGGGTCGGCATGAGCCGTATTGCCCGTGCTGAGATGCTGAAGCTGAAGGAGCAGGAATTTGTGTTGGCATCCCGGACGCTGGGAGCCAATTCCTTCTTTATTATATTTAAAGAAGTTTTACCAAACATTATCGGACCCATCATCACACAGGTGATGTTCTCCATTCCGACAGCTATTTTTACAGAGGCGTTCTTAAGTTTTGTCGGACTTGGAATTCCGGTGCCGCAGTGTTCACTGGGATCTTTGATTTCGGATGGATTTAACAGCTTTACGACACACTCTTATCAGATCATTCCGCCGATCATAGTTATGGCCCTTTTGATGCTGAGCTTCAATCTTGTTGCGGACGGTCTGAGGGAGGCACTGGACCCGAAATTAAAAGAAATGTAAAGGGGATTTTTGTATGTCAGAAGAGAGAGAACAAATTCTTAAAATACAGGATCTGGATATTTCCTTTCAAACGACAGCGGGAACTGTTCATGCGATCCGTGGCGTGAATATTGATCTATACAAAGGCGAGACAGTGGCGATCGTAGGAGAATCCGGTTCTGGAAAATCGGTGACCATGAAGGCGGTCATGGGAATCCTCGCATCCAATGCGACGGTGACAAACGGAACGGTGGAGTTTTCGTATCATCATGCTGACGGTTCACCGGAAACAGTGAATATACTGGAAAAGGATAAAAAGTGGATCCGTAGACACATTAACGGAAAGCGGATCGCCATGGTTTTTCAGGATCCGATGACCAGTCTTGACCCGACGATGACCATCGGCAAGCAGATCATGGAAGGCATGATCTGGCATTTTAAGACACCGAAGAAAGAAGCCTGGGATAAAGCCGTCCAGCTTTTGAAGGAAGTGGGGATCGAAGATGCGGAAAAGCGAATGAAAAATTATCCGCATCAGTTGTCTGGCGGTATGCGCCAGCGTGTGGTCATCGCGATCGCGCTCTCATGCAATCCGGATCTTTTGATCTGTGATGAGCCGACAACTGCCCTCGATGTGACGATCCAGGCAAAGATCATCGAGCTGATCAAGCGCGTACAGAAAGAACGTGGGATTTCCGTGATCTACATTACCCATGATCTCGGAGTTGTGGCAAAGGTAGCAGATTATGTAAATGTTATGTACGCAGGAAAAATTGTTGAAAAAGGCAAGATCAATGAGATCTTTTATGAGCCGAAACACCCGTATACGTGGGGCCTGCTCTCTGCAATGCCGAATCTGGATACGGATGATGAGCGACTCTACACGATCCCGGGCTCACCTCCGAACCTGCTGAACGAGAAGCCGGGAGATGCATTTGCACCGCGTAACAAGTATGCATTGGAGATTGATGAAAAGGCAGACCCGCCGATGTTTCAGATTTCCGATACTCATTATGCAGCCACCTGGCTGTTAGATCCTCGTGCACCGAAGGCAGAAATGCCGGCGGAATTAAAGACGAGGATCGAGAAAATGAAAAAGGAGGCGAATGAGCATGGCAGTAGATTATAGTGCAAAACCGCTTCTGACAGTAGATGGTCTGAAACAGTATTTTAAGGTGAGTAAAAGCTTTACCGTGCATGCAGTGGAAAATGTCAGCTTCAAGATCTATCCGGGAGAGACCTATGGCCTGGTGGGCGAGTCCGGTTCCGGAAAGTCCACGATCGGAAGAAGTATCATTCGCCTTTACGATCCGACAGCAGGAAAGATCCAGTTTGACGGAACTGAGATCAGCGGAAAGCTCAGCACGCATGACAATCATATTTTGCGTACCCAGATGCAGATGATCTTTCAGGATCCGATGGCATCATTAAATCCCAGAAAAAAGATCGGTGACATCATCGGCGAGGGTCTGGATATTCACCATGCATACATGAACCGCGCGGAACGTGCAGAAAAAATACAGGATATTCTGGCAAAGGTAGGACTGGCACCGGAGCATGCCAGCCGTTATCCGCATCAGTTTTCCGGTGGACAAAGACAGCGTGTGGGCATTGCCCGAGCCCTGATCATGAATCCGAAACTCATCATCGCAGACGAGTGTATTTCCGCACTGGATGTGTCCATTCAGGCACAGGTGGTGAACCTGATGAAGGATATTCAGCAGGAAACCGGAACGGCATATCTGTTTATTGCCCATGATCTTTCGATGGTCAAATATATTTCCGACCGTATTGGCGTGCTCCATCTGGGGCATCTGTTGGAGACAGGTACAACAGAAGAGATCTTCAGCAATCCGATCCATCCGTATACGAGAAGTCTCCTCTCAGCGATCCCGGCGCCGAATCCCATCGTGGAGAAACAGCGTGTGGCAGAGAGCTATGATTACAAGACTTCCGGCATTGATTACAATCAGGGAACGGATCATCTCGTTTCCGGCAGTCATTATGTGAAATGTACGGATGAAGAATTCGCCAAATGGACAAAGCGTGTCATCTAGTGAATTGTTACAATTTTAGCACCTCCCTAAATAATATAAAAAAGAAAAAGCAGCTTGCTTTCAGCAGGCTGTTTTTTCGTGTTTTAAACCACAGCGTCAATGACAAACAGATTTAGGTGTGCTATAATCTATCAAAAGCCAGTGATCCGAGAATAGATATTTTATGTAGTGTTTGTGTATCGGGTAAAAGGAGTTCTGTAGACATTGAGACAAAGACGTGAATATGATGCCGGGCTTGTGGGCAGAAATTTAAAAAGATTGCGTGAAAAAAAGAGATTGTCCGTAGAGGATGTGCGTGAATATCTCTGCCTTGGTTCCGTACAGGCGATCTATAAATATGAAGCCGGGCGGAATTATCCGCAGGCAGATGTGTTGTTTGCACTTATGGAACTCTATGAAGCAGATTTTAGAGAACTTCTTTGGGAACAGCTGACGCATTGCAGATTCTCCAAAGACGGGTGCTGGGTAATTTCTGCAATAATGAGAGATTGGCCGGAGCTTTTGTTAGAAGTTGCGTTGGAGCCGAATGCCGGGAAAAACAAAACGCAGGAAAAGTGATCAGTCAGCATAGTCACTGCTCTTGTAAGTCAGTAATTCCTCCAGCGGACAGTTGAAAAAGTATAATAATTTACATAAAAAAGTCGCATCAATCCGCTCAAATTCGTTCCTGCAATAGCGATTCAGATTGGATCTTGGGATATCCAATGTTTTGCATAGCGTATTTTTACTGATTCCCCGCTCTTTTAACAGTTTTTCAATATTCATTTCCAGACAGCCATATTCATTGTTTGTCATGATCTCACCTCTCTTGATAAGTATAGATTTTTGACAAATATATTGTAATTCTCAATATTGTGAGGCATGATATAGTCATTCCCCAAAAGAGGATGTCAGATACCTGAAAAGAGGACAAATGATGAATATGCCATGAATGGTGTGGATAACTGTGCCGTGATGGAAGATTCATGGTGATCATCAGGGCATACATTTCTTTGCTTCTTCTAAAAATGAGCGGATCAGATGATTCTTGGAGGCGGTTTTATAGAATACGCCATAGGACATTGGGTTGATGCTTGAAATAGGAATATATGAGATCTGAAAATCGGAGTTGATATTGCGTGGGAGGATGGATACTCCGTATCCGGCTTTCACAAGGGTAAGGGATACCAGCGCATTTTCGCAATAATTGATCGCTTCCGGGGAGACCTGTCGCCCGATCTTGTGCTGGATCGTTGCTACTTCGGAGGGAATCTCATAGGAATTGCAGATAATGATATGCTCACTGAGGAGCTCAGGTTCCGTCAGGCTGTCTTTACAGGCAAAGGGATGATCGGCGGGGACTGCGCAGCAGATGGGAATATCTGCCAGCTTCTCATAATGGATCCCGTCTCTGTGGGGAACATCATTTTCAAACCCGAACAGGATATCCATTTCTCCGTTAAAAAACAGGTTCAGGATCGAACGGGAGGGAATGACACGCAAAAGCGGATGCACCTGTGGTGCAGTCTTCCGGTAACCGGAGAGAATTTTTGATAAAAGATTTAAATAGGTATCGTTGATGCAGCCGATGGAAAGAATGTCGATATTGGCCGATGTATGCTTTTCAATCTTTAGTGCAGCCATCTGCAGCTTTGCAAGAATATCCTTTGCATCATCCAAAAAGCTCATTCCGGCGGGAGTCAGCGCCACGGTGCGGGTGGAGCGGATAAAAAGCTTGGTACCCAGCTCTTCCTCCAGCGAATGGATCTGGCGTGAGACGGCGGACTGGGTGATGTTTAATACTTCCGCTGCCCGGGCAAAATTCAGATTTTCCGCCACCTGTATGAAGCTCTCTAACTGTTGTGTATTCATATGCTCACCTCATTATTGCGATTTTGTCATTAATAATACCATTATTTCACTTCACATTCAACGATTTTTGTGCTTTAATATCTTCTGATGAGAAAACAACAAGCGTTTTCTTTATTTTTTAAACTTGGTCTGGCACTCGATGAAATAGAGTGCTAACAAAAGCAGAAAGGCAGGTAACAGATATGAAGCTAAGACCGTTGGGAGACAAAGTCGTATTAAAGTATCAGGAGGCAGAAGAAAAGACACAGTCCGGTATCATTTTGCCGGATAGCGCGAAGGAGAAGCCCCAGGAGGCTATCGTGGTCGCAGTCGGTGCCGGTGAGGATGCCGATGGAAAGAAGACCGGGATGTATGTCAAAGAAGGAGACAAGGTGATCTTCTCAAAATACGCCGGAACAGAAGTCAAGCTGGAGGACGAGGAATATACGATCGTGTCCCAGAAAGATATTATTGCAGTTGTTGAGTAGAAGAGAAAGAAGGAATGAATCATGGCAAAAGAGATCTGTTACGATATTGATGTAAGAAAGAAAATGGAAAGCGGTGTCAATCAGTTGGCAGATACCGTAAAGGTGACGATCGGACCGAAGGGAAGAAACGTTGTTCTTGACAAATCCTACGGTGCACCGTTGATCACGAATGACGGTGTTACGATCGCAAAGGAGATCGAGCTGGAGGATCGCTTTGAGAATATGGGTGCACAGCTTGTCAAGGAGGTTGCAACGAAGACCAATGACATCGCAGGAGACGGTACGACGACCGCAACGGTTCTGGCGCAGGCGCTGATCCATGAAGGAATGAAAAATATTGCTGCCGGTGCAAACCCCATCGTCCTGCGCAGAGGTATGAAAAAGGCCTCCGAGGCAGCAGTTGCTTCGCTGGATGCCATGAGCAGACCGGTCATGGGAAAAGATCATATTGCAAAAGTTGCGTCTATTTCCGCAGGCAATGAGGAAGTCGGAAACATGATTGCTGATGCAATGGAAAAAGTTGGAAATAACGGAGTGATCTCCATTGAAGAGTCCAAGACCATGCAGACAGAGATCGACGTGGTAGAAGGTATGCAGTTTGATAACGGCTATCTTTCCGCATATATGTGCAACGATAAAGAGAAAATGACTGCGGACATGGAGAATCCCTACATCCTGATCACAGATAAGAAGATTTCCAATATTCAGGATATCCTGCCAATCCTGGAGCAGAGTGCAAAGACAGGAAAAGAGCTGCTGATCATTGCGGAGGATGTGGAAGGCGAGGCATTGACGACTCTCATCGTCAACAGACTGCGCGGTACGTTAAAGGTCGTAGCGGTAAAAGCACCGGGATACGGTGACAACCGCAAGGAATTATTGAAGGATATCGCGATCCTCACCGGTGGTCAGGTCGTTTCCGAGGAGCTTGGCATGCAGCTGAAAGATACGACCGCGGAGATGCTGGGCCGTGCAAAATCTATCAAGGTGACAAAGGATTCCACCACCATCGTAGGCGGTGAGGGCAGCAAAGAGGAGATTGCTGACCGGATCGAAAATCTGAGAAGCCAGGCGAAAGAGATGACCTCCGATTTTGACAAGGAGAAGATCGTGGAGCGGATCGCAAAGCTGGGCGGCGGTGTTGCTGTCATCCGCATCGGCGCAGCGACAGAGACGGAGATGAAGGAAGCCAAGTACCGCATGGAGGATGCTCTGAATGCCACACGTGCAGCCGTGTCAGAAGGAATCATCGCCGGCGGCGGAACCGCTTACATCCATGCCCAGAAGGATGTGAATGATGTTGTTGCATCCCTGGAGGGAGACGAGAAGACCGGCGCAAAGATCGTTGCAAAGGCATTGGACGCACCGCTTTGCGCCATCGTAGAAAATGCAGGACTGGACGGTGCGGTCGTACTGGAAAAGGTCAAGGAGATGAATGCAGGTGTCGGTTTTGACGTGGTCAGCGAAAAATATGTGGATATGATGGCAGAGGGTATCATCGATCCTGTTAAAGTTACAAAGAACGCATTGATCAACGCAGTGAGCATTTCTGCAACATTCCTCACCACAGAGGCAGCAGTTGCAGATATCAAAGAGGCACAGCCTGCAATGCCGGCTGGAAATCCTGATATGGGATACTAAAAAATAAATCATCTGATCTGAAATGGCATTCCCCTATTGTGAGGAATGCCATTTTTTAAGCGTACTTGCGGTGTATATTTTGATTTTTCAGACAGATATGGTATACTAAGACACATATTCCAGAGACAGGAGGCCAAAAATAAACATGACACCGATGGTAAGTATGATCGTACCGGTCTACAATTCGGAAAAAACGCTCAGCAGATGCATTGACAGTATCCTGAATCAGACATACAGAGATTTTGAGCTGATCCTGCTGAACGACGGGAGTACGGACACTTCGGGAGAAATCTGCGATGCGTACGCAAAAAAGGACTCGCGTGTGCGAGTTGTTCACAAGGAAAATACCGGGGTGTCAGACACGCGCAATCGGGGGATCGATCTGGCGCGGGGAGAATACCTGCAGTTTTTGGACAGTGATGACTGGATCACACCGGATGCGACGGCACTTTTTGTGCGGACTGCAACCGAACAGCAGTGTGATATGGTGATCTCGCAGTTTTACCGGGTGATCGGTGAGCATGTGTCGCAAAAGGGTGCCATCGATGAGGACGGTCTCATGGACAGGAGTACCTATGCAAATCATATGATGCAAAAGCCGGCCGATTTTTATTATGGTGTGTTGTGGAATAAATTTTACAAGCGTTCGATCATTACAGAGCATCGGCTAAGAATGGATCAATCCATCAGCTGGTGTGAGGACTTCATGTTTAATCTGGAATATGTCCGCCATACGCAGACCATTTATGCCATGAAGGTGCCGGTCTATTATTATGTAAAGACAAAGGGTTCTCTGGTTTCACAGGGAATGAGCATGAAAAAAATGATCCGGATGAAACGCACAGTGTTTGCGTGTTACAATGATTTTTATAAAGATGTATTTGATGAAGCGGAATATGAAAAGCGGAGGATCCAGATCTACCGTTTTTTGATCGAGGCCGCCGGTGACGGCGAAGTGGCACCGCTGATCCTGCCGGGCAGTTACAGACTGGGAGCGGAGCGGACGAGTGTCAGTACAGCGGTTCAGGAGGGGGAAGGCTTCTTTTTTGATATCTATCGGGAGCGCAAGCTTCAAGAGCGTCTGTTCGATGCGATCGCTCTGAAAAATGAGCTTCAGGTGGCGGATATCAAGTTGCTGTATTATCTGAGTCAGCCCCATGAAAACTGTACCTTTCAGGAAATGGCCAGCATGTTGAATATTCCCAGACGGGAGTTGTCTCAGGCGATCCAGAGACTGCTTGCCAAAGAGATGATCGAAGTCCGCTCGAGAGTAAAAAACAGAGGAAAAGAGCGAACGAAAAATACGGAGAAGCCGCAGGAAGAAAGAAAACGGACCCGGTTGCGGGAGTACGTCGTAACGGCGGAGGCGGATGCGCTTTTATCGGAGATATTGTCCGCAATAAATGATTTTGAACAGCTCCAGTACGAGGGATTTTCCCAGGAGGAGATCCGGATGTATGAGATGCTGAATGAAAAGCGCAATCAAAATATCAAAAATGCAATTCGATAGTGGCAGAAGTGCACGTTTTGTAGAAGAAAAGGAGTTGTTTTCATGCAGATCGCAGGATTTATCTTGTTGGGTTATCTTTCGGGCAGCGTGTTGTATGCCCGTGTGTTTGCCCGGCTGTTCGGAAAAGAAGAAATGATCGAAAATAGCAGGGATCGAAATCCCGGTACTGCCAACGCGTTTATGTACGGTGGTTTTTGGTGTGGTCTGCTGACGCTCATCTGTGATATCGGAAAGGCTTTTATTCCGGTTTTTCTATTCATGCGCGCGGTGGAGCAGTTGCGTCCTGGTGTGATCGCCACATCACTGGTGCTGGCAGCACCGGTGGTCGGACATGTATTTCCTGTGTTTTACAGGTTGAAAGGCGGCAAAGGGATCGCCGCGACATTCGGATCGCTGCTTGGATTGTTTCCGGCATTGAAGCCGGCGGCTATACTGGCGGTGTTTTTCATTTTTTTCTCTGTTGTCCTGCGTGTCAGCCCGCACTTTTACCGCACGCTGACGGCATATCTCTGCGCGTTGTTTTGCATGGCCTTCAGCATTGACCGGAGGTCGGTGATCCTCGGATTTGCCATCATCACAGTGGCGGTCTGCATCCGCATGTTTGCAAGTCCGGAGGAAAAAGAAAAAATAAAGGTGAAATTATTATGGATGCATTGATCTTATCCTGCGGAACCGGCGGCGGTCATAATTCTGCCGGAAAAGCAGTCCTGGAGGAACTGGAAAGACGGGGACATCATGTCACGATGCTGAACCCTTATACATTGAAGAGCGAAAAGCTTTCCAGCGGAATCGATCAGACTTACATTTCAACGGTTCAGCATGCGCCGGATGCCTTTGGCGCGGTTTACAAGATCGGAGATCTGTATCGGCGGCTGCCTTTTCGTTCGCCGGTCTATTTTGTTAATCATGCGATGGATTCCGTAATGCAGGAGTATTTTGCAGAACATCATACAGATATTGTGCTGATGCCGCATTTGTTTCCGGCGGAGATCATGACAAACATGAAGCTGCATGGAATGCAGATTCCGAAAACGATGTTCATTGCAACGGATTATGTGTGCATTCCATTTACAGAGGAGACGGAGTGTGACGCCTATGTGATCCCGGCAGAGGATCTGAAGCCGAAATTTGTCCGTAAAGGGATTCCGGAAGAAAAACTTTACCCCTTCGGGATTCCCACCAGCGCGGGTTTTGCAGATGAAGAACCGCGTGCGCTGGCAAAACAGCGCCTGGGACTGGACCCGGATAAAAACTATATTCTGGTGGCCGGCGGCAGCATGGGTGGTGGAAAGATTGAAGGGAGGATCACCGCACTGCGCGATCATTTTTCCAGGCGGAAGGATACGGAACTGATCGTGATCTGCGGCAGCAACCGGGGATTATTCCAAAGATTGAGTGAGCATGCGACTCCGGGACTGATACTTATTGATCAAACGGACCGGATGGCTGATTATATGAGGGCGAGCCGGATGTTTATCACCAAGCCGGGTGGATTGTCATCCACGGAAGCGGCGGTACGAAATGTGCCCATCGTGCATACGGCGGTGATCCCGGGATGTGAGAGCTATAATGCGGAGTATTTTTCCGGCCACGGCATGAGTGTCTGGCCGAGAACGACGGATGAGATGATCCGTCTGGCGGAAGAATTGCTGGAACATGATGAGGAGGAAAAAAAGATGCTTGAATGTCAGCGGCACTGGATCAATCCGCGCGCCGCTACAGACATCTGTGATCTCGCTGAGCAGCTTGCAACGCAATAAATAAAGAAGGAGAAGCATACCCTGCTTCTCCTTCTTTTATTTAATGATGCTCCAGCTCTCCGTTCGTGTAAGCTGCGACGATCTTCTTGATCTTGTCGTAAGGGTTCAACAGCTCGCTTAAGGAGGTGTTGTGGTTTAAGGTATCGATGATGTAAGCGATATATTTACTCATATCACAGCTGATATAGTAGTCACGGCTCAGCATCTCCTCAGACTGATAGATCAGATTTGTGGTGAGTACGCGGTAGATGATGCCCTTCTCAACTGCCTCGTCAAATTTTGCAAAACCGTTTGTAAACAGACCAAAGGTAGAAATGACAAAAATACGTTTTGCCTTTCTCTTCTTCAGTTCAGTTGCAACATCGATCATACTCTCGCCGGAGGAGATCATGTCATCGATGATAAACACGTCCTTGCCTTCCACGGAGGAACCCAGGAATTCATGGGCGATGATCGGATTGCGTCCGTCCACGATACGGCTGTAGTCGCGGCGCTTGTAGAACATACCAACGTTGATGCCCAGCACGTTTGCCAGATAAACCGCACGATCGGTACCACCCTCATCCGGGCTGATGATCATCATATGATCGTTGTCAAATACCAGATCATCTACATGATGGCATAATGCCTTGACAAACTGGTATGCACAGGTGACAGATTCAAAACCATGCAGGGGGATCGCATTTTGTACACGGGGATCATGGGCGTCAAAGGTGATGATGTTCTCTACACCCATATCTACCAGCTCCTGCAATGCCAGTGCGCAGTCCAGAGACTCTCTGGAGGAGCGTCTGTGCTGACGGCTTTCGTAAAGGAAGGGCATGATCACGTTGATACGCTTTGCCTTTCCGCTGGCAGCAGCGATAATGCGCTTCAGATCCTGATAGTGATCATCGGGAGACATGTGGTTGATCTCGCCACACATCTTGTAAGTCAGGCTGTGGTTGGTGATATCAAGCATAATATATAGATCATCTCCACGGACAGATTCTTTGATCGTTCCCTTTGCTTCGCCATTTCCGAAACGGGGGAGTGCGTGGTCGATCAGGTAGCTGTCACGCTGGTAACCCTTGAATGCGATATCGTTTGGATGAAGCTGCTGTCTGGTAGAACGCCATTTAACAAGGTATGCGTCTACTTTCTGACCAAGTGATTCGCTGCTCTTTAAGGTGATAAGCCCCAGCTTACCATGAGGGATAGACTCTAATTGAATTTCTTCATTCGGCATGAATAATTTCCTCCATATGATGTGTTTTTATTTTGTCCTCTTTTGCAGGCGAATATCCGCGCCTGTGAGCTTTAACAGCGTATAATTGCTGATAATGCGTGAAAAATTGCGCTCTGAATAGGTATCAAAGAGCTTGTCCAGATCCAGATTGCTGGAAATGATCGTTGATCTTTTCCGAAGCAGACGCTCGTTCAGGCACAAAAACAGTTGCGAGACAGAAAAACTGTTCGTAAGCTCTGTACCCAGATCATCGATGATCAGCAGATCGCAGGTGAACAGATCGTTTTCCTGCTGCTTTGCATCCGCGTCCTGATGAAATTTGCTCTTCTCTAATATATTAAATAACTGGAAAGATGTAAAGTATAAAACAGAATGACCGCTGTCCATCAACGCCTTTGCCACGCAATTAGACAAAAATGTCTTGCCGACACCAGTGGAGCCGTAAAAGAACAGGTTGTCAAATGAGTGGTCAAACTGCTCGACGAAGGAATGACAGGCGTTTACCGCCAATTTTGCATTGTCGAGCGGACTGCGTCCGGTAGATGGATCTATGGGTGTTTCAGAATAATAATCAAAAGTCAATGTATCAAAATTTTCGGATTCCAAGATCAATTTGATGTTGGATTGCGTATAAATTAAGTCAATGGCTGCCTGCCGGAAGCAGTGGCAGCGCCGGTTCTCAATGTAACCGGTATCCTGACAGTCGGGACATTCGTAGACCGGCATCAGATCATCAGGGGAAAATCCTGCCTGAGCTAAAAGTGTGGTACGTTTTTTGCGCGCCTTGGCAAGCTGGTCTTTCAGTGTATTCAGAGCATTTTCATCGCCCTCCAGAAGCAGGCGTGCCTGTCGGACGCTAAAGGAAGCAATCTGATCCTCCAGCTCCTTTAAGCCGGGAACTGCAGCATAAATATCTGCTTTTTTCTTTTCCAGATGTAGTCTGGCGTTTCGCTGTTTTGTCTCGTAAGACCGCATGATCTGGTCATACTGACTGTTAGTTAGTGCCATATTTTAACAATTCCTTTTCTAATTGGCTTGTATCGTAGGAACGCTGGGGAAAATCATTAAAGCGATTTTTCTTTGTATTTGCGTCGGAGCGTTTTGACGCGGTGGCTGCTTTTTCCTGGTGCAGAGCATCCAGTGCCTGAATATCCTGAAGGGAAGATACTTTGTTCTTCTTCCAGTTCTTTAAGATCGAGTCCGCATACTCAAAGCTGACCTGATGGATGGAACGGATCGTGCGCTCGCAGGCGGCTGAGATGATCTCTGTGCCAAAGCCGTATTCCTTCTGCCAGGTATTTATGTATTCCTTTTCATAAGGAACAAAGTCCCGTCCCTGAATGCCAAAAGCTTTTTTGATCGCTGTGTGCAGCTCGCTGTGGCGGCTGGCTTCCTCCTTGGCGGCAGACACGGTCGAGATGCCTGCCTTTGCCCAGGAAAGAGCGACCTTTTCCATATAATGTACACTCTTGTGTCCCTTTGCCACACATGATTCTATCAGATAGTCGATCAGATCGCCAGAAAAATTTAAAGATTCCTTCCAATAAAGGATTGCATTCATCTCCGTGGCGTTCAGCGGATGTCCCAGATAGTGCTCCGCAACAAACAGAAGCTCTTTGATATCCGCATCCTCCTTCAGACGGCGCAGTTCTGCAGCACTGTAGTTTTCCCGGGGCGGAACATCGGCGGCGGCAGCCTTTTTCGTCTGCATGGACACTGCAGGGATCTGCGGGCTGGGTGCGCTTGCCACATCCAGAAAACAGATGCCGGTCAGCTCTTTGTTCTCATCAAACTCCAGACGCAGTAAATGCATTTTTTCCCAATATTTTAGTGCTCGGATAATATCTTTTTCCGTGTGGTCGAACTTGTCCGCAACGTCAGAAATCGAAAAAGACATGGTGGGGTCGTTCATGCACCGGAGCAGATAAAGATATACCTTCACGTATTCTCCGTTGGCATGCACCATATATGCATCAATAAAATAGTTGGGTACTACGGTTCTTTGAACTTCGCTGTCTCTATGTAAAGTAATATCTGCCATAAACCTATCGTCTCCTCTTGCGAAAAGCATGAACTGCTTTTCCGCTGTTCGCACATTATAGCACATAAAATTGAAAAAGAGAAGCCTTGATTTTTGCGCAAAGCCTTGAAAATCAAGGCTTTGCGGGTTTGACAAAAAAATGTGGATAAGTGGATAATTTTTTATGTAAACTTTAGGCCCGGTGTCATAAACCCCATACTTTCAGCATATTCTTTGAAAGAGAAGGACATGTTATGTAAATAAAATATCCACAACGGGAGGGGATAACTTTTCAACCTCTCATTGTGGATAATGTGGATAACTTATTGCCCGAGAAGATGTTCGCCCACTTCCAGAATGTTTCCGGCGCCCATAGTTATTAACAGGTCACCGTCGATACAATTTTTTAATAAAAATTTTTCGATGCCGTCAAATGTTTCGGCAGTAGGGATGTAGTAGGCATCTGTGCCTCTGGCTTTCAGGCGGTCTAAAATGTCTTTTGCGCTGATGCCCAGGTCATCTGTCTCGCGGGCGGCATAGATATCTGCCAGCACGACCATGTCCGCAAGGGATAAAGCATCTGCGAAGTCATCCAGAAACGCTTTGGTGCGGGAGTAGGTGTGGGACTGGAACACGCAGACGATACGGGAGTGCGGATAGTTTTTTGCCGCAGTCAGCGTCGCGCGGATTTCTGTCGGGTGATGCGCGTAATCGTCCACGATGGTGATGCCTTTTGCTTCCTGAAGGGAACTGTCAGCAGCATCCGTGTGAGGATGAAGCGTCCCTTTGTACTGGAAGCGGCGGTCTGTTCCGGTGAAAGCGGACAGTCCCTCCGCGATGGCCTCCGGAGCAATTCCCATCTGCGCAGCAACCGCGTAGGCTGCCAGTGCATTGGAAATGTTATGTTTTCCGGGGACAAGCAGTTTGACGGGTGTCTGCTCTTTGTCAGCGCCATGCACGATAAAAGATGCGCAGCCAAAATCATTGTAGCTGATATCAGAGGCATAGACATCAAAGGCCTCCTCAAAGCCGTAGGTAATAACTTTAGCGGAAAGCCCTTCTGTCAGCTGCGCCCGGTCAGGAATCTCGCCGTTTAAGATAATGGCACCATCGTCTGCTGTATTGGCGAGAAAACGGTGGAAGGAATGGCGGATGTCGTCATAATCCTTGAAAAAGTCCAGATGTTCCGCCTCCACATTCAGGACAACGCTGTATTTCGGATAAAAGTGTAAAAAGCTGTTGGTGTATTCACATGCTTCGGTCACGAAACAGTCGGAGGAACCGACACGGATGTTGCCGTCGATCGCCTTTAAGATGCCTCCCACAGAGATCGTGGGATCTGCGTGAGCCGCCAGAAGGATGTGGGTGATCATGGAGGTTGTGGTAGTCTTTCCGTGGGTGCCGGCGACAGCCACAGAACGGGCATAATTGTTCATCAGCTGTCCCAGAAACTCCGCGCGGGAAAGCAGCGGCTTGCCGGATGCTTTTGCAGCCACAAACTCGGGGTTGTCCTCGTGGATCGCTGCAGTATAGACGATCACATCGATATCGGGAGTGATATTTTCCGCCTGCTGGGGATAGGTGACCCTGGCACCAAGAGCAGAAAGCTGCCTGGTGAGGGCGGATTCCCTTGCATCTGATCCGGATACCGTAAAGCCTTCCTTTAATATGATCTGCGCAAGACCACTCATGCTGATGCCGCCGATGCCGATAAAGTGCACATGGCAGGGCTGTGAAAAATTAACTGTATACTCATTCATGCTGTTTTACCTTCACTTTTCGATGGATTTTTTAATTCATATGTAGTATACCACTTTTTTGACGGAGCGGGGATGTGTCTTTGCGCGAAATTTCAGGATAACCATAATTTGTAAAAAGTTACAAAAATGAAAACGTTTTAGCAAAATTTTTGTATATTATGATGTACAAATGAGAAATGAAGTGGTATAATATTTTCAACCATATGTAATATCACACTAGTTGATGAGCTAAAAAATATGAGCAAGAGGTGAGCGATATGATTCGTAAGGAAATGATTGCCATGTTGCTTGCAGGTGGCCAGGGAAGTCGTCTTGGCGTGCTGACAGCGGATGTGGCAAAGCCTGCAGTAGCTTTTGGTGGAAAGTATCGTATTATTGATTTTCCGCTGAGCAACTGTATCAATTCAGGTATTGACACCGTTGGTGTCTTGACACAGTACCAGCCCCTGCGGCTGAACACCCACATCGGAATCGGTATTCCGTGGGATCTGGATCGCAATACGGGAGGTGTTACCGTCCTGCCGCCCTATGAAAAGAGTACAAACAGTGAATGGTACACCGGCACGGCGAATGCGATCTACCAGAACTTAAATTATATGGAGAACTACAATCCGGAGTATGTGTTGATCCTTTCCGGAGATCACATTTATAAAATGGATTACGAGGTCATGCTGGATTTCCATAAGGCAAACAATGCGGATGTGACGATCGCAGTAATGCCGGTTCCCATGGAAGAGGCAAGCCGCTTCGGTGTAGTGATCACAGATGAGGAGCGTCGGATCAGTGAATTTGAGGAGAAACCGGAGCATCCCAGAAGCAATCTTGCATCCATGGGTATCTACATCTTCAGCTGGAAGGTGCTGCGTGAGGCGCTGGTGGCGCTGAAGGACCAGAACAGCTGTGATTTCGGCAAGCATGTGATCCCGTATCTGCATGAAAGAGACAGCCGGATGTTTGCTTATGAGTTTAACGGTTACTGGAAGGATGTAGGAACCTTAAGTTCTTACTGGGAAGCAAACATGGAGCTGATCGATCTGATCCCGGAGTTCAATCTGTATGAGAAATACTGGAAGGTCTACACAAACACGGGAGCGATCCAGCCGCAGTACATATCCCCTGATTCAAGGATCGTCAAGAGTATCATCGGCGAGGGCAGTGAAATATATGGCGAAGTATACAGCTCAGTGATCGGTGCGAATGTGGTGATCGGAAAGGGCAGTGTCGTTCGTGATTCCATTGTCATGCAGGGAACGGTGATCGGCGAGAATGTAGTTTTGGACAAGGCCATTGTGGCAGAGGATTGCCGGATCGGTAACAATGTAAAAGTAGGTGTCGGTCAGTTTGCGCCCAGCAAGTTCAACCCGAAGGTATACTGCAGTGATCTGGCTGTGATCGGCGAGAAATCTGTTGTGCCGGACAATGTTTCCATCGGAAGAAATACAGCGATTTCAGGAGCGACCGAAGCAGCTGATTACACAGACAGCTTCCTGGAAAGCGGAGATTCTATTATAAAGGCAGGTGTGAAGGCATGAAAGCATTAGGAATTATTTTAGCCGGTGGTAACAACCAGAGAATGGATGCGTTATCACGTAAAAGAGCGATCGCTGCAATGCCTGTAGCAGGAAGCTTCCGTTGCATCGATTTTGCGCTGAGTAATATGTCAAACTCCCACATACAGAAGGTGGCAGTGCTGTCACAGTACAATGCACGTTCTTTAAATGAGCATCTGAGTTCATCAAAATGGTGGGATTTCGGTAGAAAACAGGGCGGACTGTTCGTATTTACACCGACGGTCACTGCTGATAACAGCTGGTGGTACCGCGGTACAGCGGATGCCATGTATCAGAATATCGAGTGGTTAAAGCGATGTCATGAACCGTATGTGATCATCTCCAGCGGCGATTGTGTATATAAAATGGATTACAATGAGCTGCTTGATTATCATATTGAGAAAAAAGCGGATATCACCATCGCAGTGAAGGACATGCCACAGGGTGTGGATGTGAGCCGTTTCGGTGTCGTTCGCATGAATGAAGATTCACGGATCACTTACTTTGAGGAGAAGCCCATGGTGGCACAGTCCAATACGATCTCTACCGGTGTGTATGTCATCAGGCGCAGACAGCTGATCGAATTGTTGGAGCAGTGCGCAGCGGAGGATCGCTGGAACTTTGTAACAGACATTCTGATCCGTTATAAAGACCTGAAGCGTATTTATGGCTATAAGATGAAGGGTTACTGGAACAATATCTCCACCGTGGATTCTTACTATCAGACAAACATGGATTTCCTGAAGCCGGAGGTTCGACAGTACTTCTTCAAGGAAGCGCCGCGTATCTATTCCAAGGTGGATGATCTTCCGCCGGCCAAGTATAATGAGGGCTCTGATGTCCGCAATTCGCTGGTGGCAAGCGGCTCGATCATCAATGGAAAGGTGGAAAATTCCATCCTCTTCAAGGAAGCGTTTATCGGCAAGAACTGTATTATCAAGAACTCGATCATTTTGAACGAGGTGTATATCGGAGATAACACGCATATTGAAAACTGTATCGTGGAGAGTCGCGGTACATTAAAGCCGAATATGTATTACTTTGGGGATGGCGAGATACAGATCGTTGTTGGCGAGAACAACCGGTATGGTATCTGAATGACAGTTTCGCAATGCGGACTGTAATGCAAAAAGGGGGTTAGAACAAATGGAGATTACGGATATCAGGATCCGTAGACTGGAAGGCAACAATAAGATGAAGGCGATCGTCTCTATCACGATTGATGATGAGTTTGTTCTGCATGATATCAAGGTCGTGGATGGAGAAAAAGGCCTGTTCATTGCGATGCCAAGCAAAAAGACCGCGGATGGCGAGTACCGCGATATTGCACATCCGATCAAGACGGAGACCAGAAACCGCATTCAGAAGATGATCCTGGAGCGTTATGCGCAGGAAGAAGAATTGGCGGGAGAAGGGTAACATACATAAAAAGATTTTTCAAGGGTTGTCGGACGGCAGCCCTTGAATTTTGCGAAAAATTAGGCTACACTAGACAGAACAGTTACGAAAAGGGAGGATTCCTATCTATGAGTAAACGGAAAGCCGTTATTCTGGCGGCAGGAAAAGGAACACGCATGAAGTCAGATCTTCCAAAGGTCGTGCATCGGATTGAAGGAAAGTGCCTGGTTGATTATGTGATAGAAGCGGCGCGTGGCGCAGATGTATCGGAGATCTGTCTGGTGGTCGGATATAAGCACGAGATCGTGGAAAGAGAGATCGCAAGCCGTGATGTTGTTTTCACGCTGCAGCCCGAGCAGTTGGGGACCGGTCATGCAGTGAAATGCGCTCGGGAATTTCTGGGAGATGAAGGGCAGACATTGATCCTGTTCGGAGACACACCGCTGATCACAGCACAGACACTGCGCCGGCTCAGTGAGTATCATGAAGCTCACGGAAACACAGTGACGGTGCTCTCGGCAAAGGTCGATGATCCCACCGGATACGGTCGTATCATCCGCGATGGGCAGGGATGCTTTGTAAAGAGCGTGGAGCATAAGGATGCCAATGAGGAAGAACTTGCGTCTCACGAGATCAATTCCGGCATGTATATCTTTGACACTGCCGAGCTGAAAGCAGCGCTTGATCTCATTCGCCCCAACAATGCGCAGGGTGAATATTATCTGCCCGACACGCTCACGATAATAAAAGAAAAAGGATTAAAGGTGGATGCATATGCGCTGGAGGATGCGACAGACATTACAGGCGTTAACGACCAGATACAGCTCGCAGAAGCGGCAAAAATCATTAGAGAAAGAAGCTAAAATTATGTATGTAATAGCCGGACTTGGTAACCCGGACAAAAAGTATGAAAAAACGAGACACAATGTCGGGTTTGATGTCATAGACGCGATGGCAAAAAAATATAATGTAGAATTAACAGAGAAAAAACATAAGGCGATCTGCGGCAGTGGCTATATTGCCGGGCAGAAGGTGTTGCTTGTAAAACCTCAGACTTATATGAATCTGAGCGGTGAGAGCATCCAGGCGATCCTGAACTTTTACAAGCTGGACGCGGAGAGTGAGCTGCTGGTGATCTATGATGATATCAGTCTTGCGCCGGGGCGTATCCGTGTGCGTGCAAAAGGAAGTGCCGGCGGACATAACGGTATCAAGAATATCATAGCCATGACCGGTACGCAGGGGTTTGCGCGGATCAGGATCGGTGTCGGTGAAAAACCGCAAGGGTGGGATCTGGCAGATTACGTTCTGGGGCGTTTTTCCAAAGAGGAGCGTGCATTGGTGGAGGATGCCTTTGCAGATGCGATGGAGGCGGCGGAGATGATCCTGATGGATGATCTGCCCGGTGCGATGAATAAATTTAACGGCAAAAAGTGATTGAAGGATGAACAATGGAGGCATTTTTGCAGCCACTCAGAGAGTGGAAGGACTATGAGACAGTTGAGAGGAAGCTGCCTGATCTGAAAGGCACGATCGAGATATCCGGGTGCATGGATGCGCAGAAGGCTCACTTGATCTATGGGCTGGGTGCGCGTGACTGCAGCCGGCTTATTGTCACGTTTCAGGAGCAGAAGGCGAAGGAACTCTATGAGGATTATCGCTTTTTTGACGAGGATGTGCTGTACTTCCCGGCGAAGGACGTGCTGTTTTATCAATCCGATCTGCGGGGTAATGCGCTCACGCGGGAGCGGCTGAGTGTTTTGCAGGCATTGCTGGAATCACAGCCGGTGACGGTGATCACCACTTTTGATGCGCTTATGAACCGCATGAGCTGTCTCTTATACACATCTCCGAGCCCACGGGACGCTACGCTATCT
>CALZQA010000022.1 GCA_945828315.1 uncultured bacterium
TACACACTGCATATCGTCGGCAGCGTCAGATGTGTATAAGAGACAGAATTATACTACATACCGTAATTTTGCGCAAAAAAATAAACCGATTTGTGGTCGATTTATCTTTCGTAGCACTTGCACAGGATCTCCTTTCCTGTGTATTTTCTTGTAGTTATCACGAGTTATCAAACATTTTTTCTGAAACCCTTGATTTTACTGGATTTTTAACTGCCGGCGGTGGGACTTGAACCCACACGTGGTTACCCACAACAGATTTTGAGTCTGCATCGTCTGCCATTCCGACACGCCGGCCAATGTGTAATTCTTTCTCGTTACAACGAATAAAAGTATAACACACATTTCATGCCGTGGCAAGAAAAAAATTCATTTTTGCCGTTCGAAATTTCCGGCAGGAATTCCTTACAGCTTCACCCTGTGGCAAGCTCACGTCTTCGTGTTTTTGCAGCTTTCTTGCAGCCTGCCAGCATGCTCACTACTTCTTCATAGTTCCCGAAAGGCTCCTGTTCATTGGAAGCAGATACGATCGTCACTGACACCAGCGGAAATGTCTCTGTCACTCCATGCCGGTTGCACGCCTGAATGCACCGGCGGACCCGGTCCTCCTCCCTGTAGAGCATATGTGCCCGCGCCTCGAATTCCGTCCGGATTTTTTCCGTAAATGCAGGTGACTGAAAGCCTTCGCAGATCATCACAAAGTCATCTCCGCCAATGTGTCCTACAAAATCACTGTCATCTGAATTTTTCTTTAATACATCTGCCAGAATGCGGATCACCTCGTCGCCCTTCTCAAAACCATACACATCATTAAAGGCCTTAAAATTATCCAGATCAAAATAATAGATCGTACACTGTCTGCCTGACTCCACATTCTCCTTGACCTCCTGATCAATGACAATGTTCCCCGGAAGCCCGGTCAGCGGATTGGCACATTTTGCAAGATCCACATCGATCTCCATCGCCTTTTTTAACAGATCCTGAATGGTCACGATCCCAGCATATTTGTCTTCTTCCTTGACTACAATGAAATCATACAGCGCATCCACGTCACGCTCCATTGCGATCTTTGCCACACTGCTGATGGAAGTGCGGGCATCCACCATCAAAAAATTTTTCTCGGCCAGATCACTGATATTCTTTTTATAATAAAGCGAAAATCCATACTGTCCGCTCAGTTTCTGGAACAGTTTTTCTCTGGTCAGCACTCCGGTCACCTGTTCCTGATCCACCACACAGATACCGACAACGTCATCATGGTGCTTCATATAAGAAAAAACGGATTCCACCATCGCATGGGGCGCAACCGTCAACCCGGTTCTCACCAGATTTTTAATGTAATATTTTTTGACACCGAGATGATTATTCCGATGATCGCAGGTGTTCTTCTCAAGGATCTCTCCTACAACCTGCCGATTATCAAAATGAAGCTGAGGCTCCGGTTTTGCCAGATAGTAGCCCTGTCCGTACTGAACACCGAGCTCGATCAGAAAATCCATTTCTTTTTTTGTCTCAATCCCTTCAGCGATCAGCATCGTCCCGCTGCTATGCGAAAATTCCACCATTCCCTTGATCATTGCATATTTGATCGGATTTTTATATACATCCCGCACCAGTTCATTGTCCAGCTTGATATAGCCCGGTGTCAGACTGCAGATCCGATTCAGACCGGCATAACCGGAACCGGCATCATCGATCGCGATCTGATAATGCTGCATTTTATAGTGATCGATCGCCTGCCGGAAGCTCTGCTCGTCTTCTACCCGCTCCCGCTCCGTAATCTCAAAAACGATGCGCTCCGTGTCGATTCCATAGCGTTTCGTATATTCTTTCGTAAAACCCTCCCGAAACTTCTCATCATGCAATACTTTCGGACTCACATTGATAAAAACCTTTGCACGATACTGATCCAGTGCATCCTTTTGCTCATGAACTTCATGCAGGATCGCACGCCTGCATACCTGCTCCAGCATCCAAATACAGCCCTGTTCTTCCGCACTCTGAAACATTTCTTCTACATGATCAAAAATACCCGGCTGTGACACTCTGCTCAAGGCCTCAAAACCCAGTACACTTCCATCACGGAGTGAAATGATCGGCTGAAAGACCGGTCTGATCCACCGGTTCACAATAATTTTCTCCAAATTTTCCTGCTGCTCAGCTGTTACCATACAAATTCTCAGATCCTTTCCGCCACATAACTTCTCAGGATCAGTATAGCTTATCTTCCAACAGCCCTTCTATCTTGTTAATGTAAAATAAATGAAAAAAGCAGGTAAAAAAAGTCGTTATATATGCCACCTGACATATATAACGACCAATCATTTTTGCAAAATTACTGTAATTTACCCTTGAACTCATCAAAGCAGTCAAAGGTCGCAAAGTAGTCTGCGATCGTCTCTGCACGACGGATCAGCTTCGGTGTGCCGTCCTCTTGCAGCAGGATCTCAGAAGACCATAGTCTGCCGTTGTAGTTGTAACCCATTGCAAAGCCATGTGCTCCGGTATCATGGATGACTAACAGATCACCCTTATCGATCTTCGGAAGCATACGGTCAATGGCAAATTTATCATTGTTTTCACAGAGCGCACCGACAATATCATACATGTGCTCACAGGGCTCATCTTCCTTGCCCATAACAGTGATGTGATGATATGCGCCGTACATAGCCGGACGCATCAGATTTGCTGCGCAGGCATCTACGCCAATGTACTCTTTATAAGTGTGCTTCTCATGGATCGCTTTCGTCACGAGACAGCCATAGGGGCCCATCATGAAACGTCCCATTTCTGTATAGATTGCCACATTATCAAGTCCCGCCGGTACTAAGATCTCATCATACACCTGATGAACACCCGCTCCGATTGCAGCAATATCATTCGGTGTCTGATCAGGTTTATACGCAATACCAACACCGCCGGAAAGATTGATAAAGCTGATCTCGATACCAAGCTCCTGCTTGATTTCCACAACGAGATTGAACAATGTACGAGCCAGTGCCGGATAATAGTCATTTGTCACCGTATTGCTCACGAGGAATGAATGCAGGCCAAAGCGCTTTGCACCTTTCTCTTTTAAGATCCTGTAACCCTGAAAGAGCTGTGCCTTTGTCAGACCGTATTTTGCATCTCCGGGGTTGTCCATAATACCGTTACTGATTTCATATACACCACCCGGATTGTAACGCAGGCTGATCGTCTCAGGAATATGTCCCAGGGTCTGCTCCAAAAACTCGATATGCGTAAAATCATCCAGATTGATGATCGCACCCAGCTCCTCCGCCTTTACAAATTCCTCTGCCGGAGTATCATTTGAAGAAAACATAATATCCTCGCCACGAATGTCACAGGCATCGGAAAGTACCAACTCTGCCATGGATGAGCAGTCGCAGCCGCAGCCATACTCATGCAGGATCTTGATCAAGAACGGATTCGGCGTTGCCTTCACCGCAAAATACTCTTTATAGCCTTTATTCCACGCAAATGCATCCTTCACCGCCTGTGCGTTCGCGCGGATTCCTTTCTCGTCATATAAATGAAAGGGAGTCGGATATTCTTTTACGATCGCATCCAGCTGCTCCTTTGTCACGAATGTTTCTTTTTTCATCACTCTATCCTCTTTTCGTAAAATTTAAGAAAAATTATACTCTATACGCTTTGAAAAGGCAACAGTAAGTTTTAACTAACGTCCGGGATTCCAAAAAAACGAAGAATCGAAAGTTTAATATCCGAAATATGCATCGATCCCGTCTGCCAGCCCCTTCACCATCGCTTTTTGGCCGGAGGCAGATGCCATGTAACGGTCTTCCGTTGAATTAGTCATAAAGCCAAGCTCTATCAGTGTCGTCGGAACGGTACTCCAATTTGTTCCGGTCAGATCGTCTCGGTAGGAAATTCCGCGGTTGCGGAGCCCTGTCTCTTTGCAATACGCACTGATCAGCGCCGAGGACAGCTTTTTACTCTTGCTATGCAGATTGCTGATATAGCGATTGGAAGATGACGGACAGAGTACAGTGGCACCTCGCGCTGAGGATACACCTCCGTCCGCGTGTATGCGCACGCAAATATCCGCGCCGCTCTCATTGATCAGCAATGCGCGTTCCTTATTGGAAATATTGACATTATTCTTTGTACGGGTCATGACCACCTCATAACCTCTGTCCAGCAGTTCTGTCTTCAGTTTTTTTGCCACTTCAAGCGTCAGCTGGTATTCCGGCTTTCCGGTTGAAGTGCCGCATGTGCCGCCTGCCACCTTCGCCTTATAGGTCGATGAGCCGGGGCCGTTCGGTTCCGTACTGCTGTTTCCCCGCAACTGATGTCCGGGATCAATACCGATCACTTTCTTCCCATTGACCTGTAAAAGTACAGAAATCTTCTCCTCGCCACAGCTCGCATAAATATGCGTCCTGCCGTAACGCTTTGCCGTGACCTTTCCGTTCTTGCTCACAGATGCGATTTTTTCATTGCCGACAGACCATGTCACCGTTTTTGTTGTATTTACCTTGAACTGACAGGTCTTCCCGGCCGTCAGCTTTTTAACTGATCTTGTAAAAGCCAGCGGTGATGTTTTTTCGCCGGTATCTGCCTGTGCGGGAATGACCATGACTACTATCAGCATGATACACAGGAAAGCGGTGATCAAACGCTTTCGTTTCTCTGTCATAAACACTCTTTTAATATGATTCTGTTTCATTCTGTTTCTCATCCTTCTTCTCCGGATCATTCCGGAACATGTCAGACGATCGTGACATGTAAAACATTTAATAACAGGATCCATGCCAGCCCATAATAGGTCACTACTGCCACGAGATCATTGACTGTTGAGATCAACGGTCCGGAAGCAACTGCCGGATCCACGTGGATCTTGTTGAAAAAGAGCGGGATCACGGTTCCGGTCAGACTGGAGATCGTCATCGCCACCAGAAGTGCCAGACCGATACAGCCAGAGATCGGAAATGCAGTTCCGAGTGCCTGCCCTTTGACAAAAGCCAGATAACAACCGATAAACACAAATGCAATGCTTCCCAGCAGCAATCCGTTTGCCATTCCGACACGGATCTCTTTAAACACCAGATACAGCTTCTGTTTTCCCTCCAGATTCTCATCCATGAGCACACGCAGCGTCACAGCAAGAGACTGTGTACCCACATTTCCCGACATTCCCAGCGTCAACGATTGAAAAGTAACGATCAGTGTCAGTTCCGACATGACATGCTCGAACAGACCGGTGATCGTAGATACACCAAGGCCCATGATAAAAAGTACGACCAGCCACGGAACTCTTTTTTTCATGGATTCCAGCAGGGATTCGTTCAGATCTTCCTCTGCGGTCAGACCTGCGAACATCGCGTAGTCCTCTCCCATTTCCTCATCAACCATCTCGATCAGGTCATGCGCCGTCACAACGCCGATGACACGATTGTCATTGTCGAGAACAGGGATCGTATCCTCTGAATAATCCTTTAATTCCTCGATACAGTCACTGATGTCCTCCTTCGCATATACATAAGGGAAGGACGTGGCGATCAGGCTCTCCAGCTCATCATGCTCCCGGGCAATGATCAGATCGTTCAGACTCAATGCACCGTAAAAGGTTCCGTTTTTGTTTACCACATACATGGTAGAGATATTATCGTGATCCGCAGCCTGCTCCACAAGGGATTTCATCGCTTCCTTGATCGTCAGATCACGACTGATCAGAATAAAATTGGTAGACATGTAACTACCGATCTCATCCTCATCATAGGATGCAATACGCTCTACATCCTTCTTTGTGTCGATATCCAAGAGCGCTTCGACCTGTTCGCGCTCCTCCTCATCCAGCTCATCTAAAATATCACTGATCTCATCCGCATCCATGGAATCCAGGATCTCAGCTACTTTCTCCGCACTGATCTCCTGAATATAATCCTTGATCTCATCTTCCTCTACATATGAGAATACCTCTGAAATACGCTCCGCACTCAGAAGCATAAACAGACGCTTACGGGCATCCTTGTCCAGATGCTGGAGCAGTGATGCAATATCGTTTTCATGATAATCGTCCAGACGCTCGCGCAGCTCCGAGGGCTTTGCATCTGAGTCTAAAATTTCCAACAACTCCGCCTCATAATCGGGGCGCTCCGGAATGAATAATTCTTCTTCCACTTTTGTTCCATGTCTCCTTTCTTCTAATTGTATCATCTGAAAAAAGGGCATAAAAAATCCATCGTTTTTCCAAACCAATGAAACGAACGATGGACATCAGAAATGCTTCAGATCATGAAAACCAGGTGTAACCACGATCCATTTCTGAAATCTGAAACGCTTTATGCTGTCTATCGTTCACCTGTTTATGCCCGTGACTATCAGAACCGTCCATGGTCTCACCCTCTTTCTAAATATTTCACATTTGTTTTATCGTATCATTCCGCAAATTGATTGTCAAGAAGTCATTTGTCGGCGGCTGGCAGGAATGTTTGGAGCAGGCATAGTATGTGGTTTGATCATTTTTCAAGGGGTACCTTTCATCTGGCTGATCCCGGATCACAACAACTGTATCCAGCGGGATCCGACACGCCAATCCTTCCAGATCTTGTTCGTCTTTCCGCGCGATAGTGATCCTGTCCGGTTCATCCACATCATCCAATAGAGCCAGAAGATACATGGCATAGCCTGCCGGATATCCGGCCGCCTCGGCACTCATATAGGAGAGTTGCTCTTTCGACAGCTTTTTCAGCCACGCATCATCCGTGAAAAGTGACAGCCGGACCAGATCATATGCCATTGCCGAATTCCCACTGAAAACAGCTCCATCATAAGTCTCCTTGGGGCGCCAAACCAGCTGCTCATGCTCATTCCCATACAGGAAAAATCCGCCGTGCTCCTCATCATAAAAATCAAAAACAGTTTTCCGGCAAAGCGCCTGTGCGCGCTCCAGAAAGATATGATCCAGTGTTGCTTCATACAGAGCCAGCAGCGCATAGATGCTAAAGGCATAGTCGTCCAGGAATCCCTTCTCACCCCGCTGCCCCTTCCGCCAGCTGACATATAACGTGTCGTTCTCACACAAGTGCTGACGGATAAACTCCCACGCCTGCAATGCCGTATCGAGATAAATATGCTTTCCACTCACCCTGTACAGACTGCACAATGCAGCGATCATCAGGCTGTTCCAGGAGGTCAGGATCTTATCGTCCAGGTGCAGTGCGTAGCGATGACTGCGATATTCAAAAACAGCCGCACGGTATTCCTCCATCTGCTTTTGACCAGAACATAGCTCTCCGTCTTTTGACTTATCCGTGTGGTGTAAAAGGTTCGGAATGCTTTTTCCCTCAAAGTTTCCATTCTCCGTAATGTCAAACCAGCGGTTAAATTTCTGCCCTGCCTCCTCTCCCAACACTTGCAGGATCTCAGATGGTTCGAACAGATAATATTTGCCTTCCTCACCCTCGCTGTCCGCGTCCTTCGCACTGTAAAACGCGCCTTCCGGGGAAGTCATTTCCCGAAGAACAAATAGTGCTGTCTTCTGCGCCACATCAAGGTAAATATCTTTTTTTGTGAGCTGAAATGCCTTACAGTAAGCAGACAACAGCAGTGCATTGTCATACAGCATTTTTTCAAAATGGGGCACCAGAAAATACGGGTCTGTGGAATATCTGCAAAAGCCCCCTCCAACATGATCAAACAAACCTCCCCGATACATCTGAAACAGTGTCTTTTCTGCCATATTCAGAGCATCCTTATCTCCGCTTTTTTCATAATAACGCATCAAAAACAGTAAGTTATGCGGAGTCGGAAATTTCGGTGCGTCTCCAAACCCGCCATAACGTTCATCGAAGTTCTCTTTGAAAATCGCAGCCGCATGATCGATCAGTTTTGAAGCCTGATCGGCAAACGCACTTCGGCCTGTCGGAAGGCCGCTTTTTTGCAGCACATTGTTCTTCAGGATCGACGTAATCTCTTCTGCAGATTCCAGCAGGCGCCCCCGGTTCGTCTCCCAGCGCTCCTGCACCTGCAGCAGCAGTTCACGGAAGCCGATCTGTCCGTTAGCAGAGGTCTTCGGAAAATAAGTACCTGCAAAAAATGGCTTTTGTTCCGGAGTCAGAAAGATCGTCATCGGCCATCCACCGCTGCCCGTAAAAGCCTGACACACCGTCATATAAATATTGTCAATATCCGGGCGTTCTTCCCGGTCAACTTTGATCGCAACAAAATGCCGGTTCAATATCTCTGCGATCTCTTGATCCTCAAAGCTTTCGTGTGCCATGACATGACACCAGTGGCAGGTGCTGTAGCCGATACTTAAAAATATCGGTTTATCCTCTTCTTTCGCACGCAAAAATGCTTCTTCACACCAGGGATACCAGTCCACCGGATTATCTGCATGCTGCAGAAGATAAGGGCTTGCCTGATCTTTCAAATGATTTTTCATGCGCATATTCCTCCTGCCGCTTCCGACGGCTGATCTGTCATTTGTATCTAGTATGCATTTTTTTCACAAAATTATGAGGTCTCATGCATGATTCTTTACCGGGTATAAATAAAAAAACAGGACGGGGAGATCCTCGTCCTGTCTCATATTTAAATAATGATTCCTTGCCGATTTGCGTTATTTTGAAAAATCCGGGAACTTAAATGTGGTTGCCTTATTGAAATTCTTGTAGGTAACCGTTGACTTGGCAACCGAATAACTGATGTCACTCTCTGCTCCCATCGCTTCATACATACTCTTGAAAAAGCCGTTATAAAACGCAGCCATATCTGTTGTCGCTTTTACGGGAAGATATGTTTTTTTATCGATCCAGATGGTTACTTTGATCGGATCAAGTGTCTTGTAATCTACACCCAGCTCCGCCGTCTGATCCTCAGTCATTCCAAGTGCCGCCAGCGCATCTGCCATATCAGCACCTTTGATCTTCGCTTCGATCTGAACGGTATCGATCTTATTTACCTTAACACTCTTTTTTACGATCTTGGCACCTGAATACAGGGATGTGTCCACTGCACTGGCATTACTGAATATATCTGTAACGTTAATCCTCTCATATTCGGAACCATCCGTAGAGATGTACTCATAAACATTTCCCTTTGCGGTTTCTTTAATGAAAGCAACACTCTTGCTCTCCTGATTGATACCATCACCTGAAATTTTGACCGTCGTCACGCACTTAGACTTCACTGGATTCTGAAATACGATCTGTTTTGCCGTCGTCTTAGAGGTCACATTCTGTCCTGCCTGAGATGCCTTCAACGAGACCGTCTGAGTCACTTCATAAGATTTCGCCTTTTTGGATGCTTTCTCCATCTTTGTGAGATACTGCTTTGCAGTCAGTGTTGCAGCGCTTG
This sequence comes from uncultured bacterium, assembly GCA_945828315.1. Classification (GTDB taxonomy): domain Bacteria; phylum Bacillota; class Clostridia; order Lachnospirales; family Lachnospiraceae; genus W0P33-017. The sequence goes on from CALZQA010000022.1 coordinate 9,325, forward strand.
CCGGCGTCACATTTGCAAGCACACCTACAGCCATCACTGCAGTCAGCAATGCAGCCGCCATTCGTTTCTTCCAGTTTTTCATTCTAAAACCCTCCTTAATGATTTTCATATTTCTGTGACATTCTTGTCATAAATATAATTATATGAAAGCGATTCTTTTATGTCAATGTATATCATTTGCACAAAAAAAATAATCAGGACGATCGTCCTGATTATTTTTCATTCATTTGAAGTTTATAAAAGCTGCCGACGGGAATCGGACCCGTGACCTCCGCACTACCAATGCGACGCTCTACCGCCTGAGCCACGGCAGCCTGTCGAATCACTCAACGAATAATAATATACTATAACGTTGAATGATTGTCAACAGTAAAAATCAATTATTTTCTACATTTTTTCCGTAGGTTTCAAATACACCGCCATGCGGTTTGTATTACCGAAATTACGGAACGCGATATAGGCATCGCTCTCCTTCTGTTCTTCCGAAGCAGCGGTATTGAAAACCGCCTCATCATCTGTGCCAACGGGTTCGATTCCCGTGACCTTTTCCTCCAGACGCTGCGACAAGCGCTCCAAAAACAGGCGCAGAAAATCCTCGTAATCCTCTCTCGTAAAGAGCTGCTTTAAGGCATCTGTCAGCGTATTTTCCGATGCATCAGTCCCGCTGGTGACACTCGTCCACTGATCCGGGATCTCCACTCCGCCATTCTGCAGATAGCCGAGGATCTTTGTCACATAATTCTGTGTTTCCTCAAAAGGAGGAATTCCGCCGTATTTATCCACATTTCCACTGCCGGCATTGTATGCAGCCAATGCATATGAGACATTCCCGTCATATTTTTCCAGCAGAGAGGCTATATATTTTGCCCCTCCCATGATATTCTGCTCCGGGTCATAGGCATCCGTCACACCGAGTCCTTTTGCGGTCGACGGCATCAGCTGCATGATACCCATGGCACCGCTCTTACTTGTGGCATTCGGATCAAAATCGGACTCTGCCTTCGCCATCGCCTTTAAAAGGTCCACATCCACGTTATAGGTCTTTGCAGCCTTCTCAAAGATCGATTCCAGAGAAGTATCTGTTTTCAGTTGCTCGTTCAGCTGTGTCGCGAAATCTGCAGAACTGCCTGATACAGCATCGGTGTCTATCGTTGTTGTTGTCACGCCATTGGCATCAGTTACCGAAGTTATCTTCATAACATTCCTCCTTTGCCTGGAGACATTTATCTGTTGATCTTATACGTTGATCTCCGCTGTCATTCCGAGTACATCTTTATTGGCATCCAAAATAGGCTGGATCACATTCTTTAAATACTGCTCTACCTGATATTCGGCACGGCCGGTATACTTGGCAGGATCCATGTTTTCCTGCAGTTCCTCCAGTGTCAGTCCGAATGACTCATCAGCTGCGATCAGTTCCAGCAGATCATTGTCTTTTCCTTCTGCCTTCACATGCTTTCCTGCCTCCATGGACAGCTGACGGATCTTCTCGTGCAGTTCCTGACGGTCGCCGCCCTTCTTTACTGCGTCCATCATGATATTCTCCGTTGCCATAAACGGCAGCTCGCTCATGAGATGCTTGGTGATGACCTTGTCATAAACAACCAGTCCATCTACCACATTCAGACACAGATCAAGGATACCGTCGATCGCGAGGAACCCTTCCGGAATGCTCAGACGCTTGTTTGCAGAGTCATCCAGCGTGCGCTCAAACCACTGTGTTGCCGAGGTAATGGCGGGATTTAATGCATCGATCATCACATAGCGTGACAGAGATGCGATGCGCTCGCTTCTCATGGGATTGCGCTTGTATGCCATGGCAGAAGAACCGATCTGATTTTTCTCAAAGGGCTCCTCGATCTCCTTCAGATGCTGCAGCAAGCGGATATCGTTTGAGAACTTGTGTGCGCTGGCTGCAATGCCTGCCAGTACATTTGCCACTCTCGTATCCACCTTTCTGGAATAGGTCTGTCCGGAAACCGGATAACAGCACTCGAATCCCATCTTCTGGGCGATCATCGGATCAATCTTGTCAATGATCTCATTATTATTGTCAAACAGCTCTTTGAAGCTTGCCTGCGTTCCGGTCGTTCCCTTGGAACCTAAAAGCTTCAGACTGCCCAACACGTAATCCAGATCCTCCAGATCCATCTCGAATTCCTGCATCCACAGTGTGGCACGTTTACCGACAGTTGTGGGCTGTGCAGGCTGAAAATGCGTAAATGCCAGTGTCGGCAGTGCCTTGTACTTCTCTGCAAATTTTGCCAGCTCTGCCAGTACGTTAACCAGTTTTTTTCTCACCAGCTTTAACGCTTCTGACATGATAATGATGTCGGTATTATCTCCTACATAGCAGGAGGTTGCGCCCAGATGAATGATGCCTTTTGCATTCGGACACTGTTGTCCGTAAGCATATACATGGCTCATGACATCGTGACGTACCAGTTTTTCGCGTTCCTTTGCCACATCATAATTGATGTCATCCTGATGTGCCTTCAGCTCATCGATCTGCTCCTGCGTAATATCCAGCCCCAGCTCCTTCTCTGTCTCAGCAAGCGCGATCCACAATCTGCGCCAGGTACGGAATTTCATATCCTGTGAAAATATATACTGCATTTCCTTGCTGGCATAACGCTCAGACAAGGGGCTTGTGTAGTTGTCTGTACTCATTTTTATCTCCTCTCAGTGTTTTCGCAAAGCACACCGGGCTCTGCTCATCGCTTATCGATATATTCCCCTCGAATATCATCCTTCGGCGGCTCCATCGGATAAGTTCCGGTAAAGCAACCTTTACAGATGGGAAGTCCATCCACCATCTGCTCCAGCCGGTCGATCTCCAGATAGCCGAGGCTGTCTGCTCCGATCAGCTCACGGATCTGCTCGATCGTGCGGTTATAGGCGATCAGCTGCTCCCGCACTGGAATGTCGGTTCCAAAGTAACAGGGCCACAAAAACGGCGGCGAACTGATGCGCACATGCACTTCGGTGGCGCCTGCCTCTCGCAGCATATTGACGATGCGGTTTGAGGTGGTGCCTCGCACGATGGAATCGTCAATCATGATGACACGTTTTCCCGAAACTGCCTCCTTCATCGCGTTCAGCTTGATGGCAACGCTGCTCTCACGACTGCTCTGTGCGGGCTTGATGAAGGTTCGTCCCACATAGCCGTTTTTTACAAATGCCATACCGTAAGGGATCCCGCTCTCCATGGAATAACCCATAGCAGCCACATTTCCGGACTCCGGAACACCGACCACGAGATCTGCATCCACCGGTGAATCCTGCGCCAGAAAACGTCCCGCCTTGATACGCGCTGCATAAACACTCTTCCCGTCAATGTGACTGTCCGGTCTTGCAAAGTAAATATACTCAAAAATACATCTGGCATGCTGCTCCGGCGGCAGGCACATGCTCTTGTCAGACTGGATTCCGTGTTCCGGTGAGATGGTTACCACCTCACCCGGCTCTACATCCCGCACATATTCTGCACCCAGCGTTTCCAGCGCACAGGTCTCGCTTGCAAGCATGTATGCATTGTCACGCTTTCCAATGACTAACGGCTTAAAACCGAAGGGGTCTCTTGCTCCGATGAGCTTTCTGGGGCTCATGACTACAAGTGCATATGCACCTTTTAATTTTAGTGCTGCCCGGCGAACCGCTTCCTCGACGGTCTTTGATTTCAAACGCTCTCTTGCAATAATGTAAGCGATCACTTCGGAATCGATCGTTGTCTGGAAGATTGCACCGGTATATTCCAATTCTCTGCGCAGCTGATTCGCATTGATCAGATTTCCGTTATGCGCCAGTCCCAGTGTACCTTTCACATAATTAAGTACCAACGGCTGCGCATTTTCTCTTGTGGACGCACCTGCAGTTGAATAACGCACATGGCCCACTCCGATATCCCCCTTAAGCTTCTCCAAGGATTCCGGCGTAAATACTTCATTGACAAGTCCCATGTCCTTATGGGTGAGTACCTTGCCTTTCGGTCCCTCCGTATCACTTACTGCGATACCGCAGCTTTCCTGACCACGATGCTGCAACGCAAACAAACCATAATAAATGGAAGGTGCTACATCGCCGCCATCAAAGTCATACATACCGAAAACACCGCATTCCTCGTGTAATTCATCCGTTGCATTTACCGTTAATTCTGCCTGATTCTTCATGTATTATCTCCATAAAAACTATCTAGTAAATTTGGTTCCGGTCAGTAGTTCATATGCTTCCTTATATTTTTCAATTGTCTTGTTTACAACCTCATCGGGAAGTAAATTGTCATTGTCAGGATTACTCTTCAACCAGTCTCTGACAAACTGCTTGTCAAAAGACGGCTGTGACTGTCCGGGCTTGTATCCATCCAACGGCCAGAAACGGGAGCTGTCCGGAGTAAGCATCTCATCACCAAGAACAACCTGTCCGTTCTCATCCAGACCAAACTCAAACTTGGTATCTGCAATAATGATGCCGCGTTCTCTTGCATAAGCTGCACACTTCTTGTAAAGGTTCAGAGTCGCATCCTTGATGGCAGTCGCATACTCCTCACCTTTTCCGGGATAGAGTTTCTCTAAGATATCCACACTCTGCTCGAATGTGATGTGCTCATCATGATCGCCGAGATCAGCTTTTGTCGTCGGTGTATAGATCGGCTCAGGCAGCTGATCAGACTCCTGCAATCCTTCAGGCAGCTTGATACCGCAGACTGTACCGTTCTTCTGATAGCTCTCCCAGCCGCTTCCGGTGATGTAACCGCGAACGATACACTCGATGGGAAGCATATTCAGTTTTTTGCACATGGTGCTGTTTCCGCTGTACTGCGGCTGTCTGAAATATTCAGGCATATCTGCCGGATCGACGGATACAAGGTGATTCGGGATCACATCCTTTGTAAAATCAAACCAGAATTTTGACATCTGTGTCAGGATCGCACCCTTATCTGTGATCTTGTTTTTTAAAATATTATCAAATGCTGAAATACGGTCAGTTGCAACAAGGATCAGGGTATCTCCGTTATCATATACCTCTCTGACCTTTCCCTCTTTCATAGGTTTAAACTCTTTCACTTCATTGTCCTCCTATTATTTCTTAATCAATAATGATTTTCCGGTCATCTCTGCAGGCTGCTCCAGGCCCATGATCTGAAGCAAAGTCGGTGCGATATCTGCCAGACATCCGCCCTCACGCAGTGTGTAGGAATCATCATAGTTTACTAAAATGAACGGAACCGGGTTCGTTGTATGAGCAGTGTGAGGCTTTCCGGTCTCGTAGTCTACCATCTTCTCAGCATTTCCGTGGTCTGCACAGATGAACATTACGCCGTCCACATCCTTGACTGCCTGAACAGCATCTCCAACCAGCTGGTCTACACGCTCCACAGCCTTTACTGCTGCATCGATGACGCCGGTATGTCCAACCATATCGGGATTTGCAAAGTTGATGATGATCACATCATATTTGTCAGACTTGATCGCCTCAACGAGATCCATTCCCACTTCCGGAGCACTCATCTCCGGCTTTAAGTCATAGGTGGCAACTTCCTTCGGGGAGTTGACCAGGATACGAGCCTCATCAACATTAGGTTCTTCAACACCACCGTTAAAGAAGAAAGTTACATGTGCATATTTTTCGGTCTCTGCGAGACGGAGCTGCTTCTTTCCGCATTTTGCAAGGTACTCGCCCAATGTATTTGTCACGGATTCCTTCTCGAAAGCGATCATCTTGTTGGGGATGGTCTCATCATAGTCCTTGAAGCAGACATAGGTCAGATTTAAGAACGGACGCTCAAATCCGGTAAACCGGTCATCACAGAATGCTCTTGTGATCTCACGCGCACGGTCGGGACGGAAGTTAAAGAAGATCACGGAATCTCCATCCTTTACCAGAGATAACGGCTTACCATCCTTCACGATCACGGTGGGCAGTACAAACTCATCTGTCACGTCGTTCGCATAGGAATCTGCCATTGCCTGAACTGCATCCTCTGCCTGAACACCCTCGCCGGTAGTCAGGGACTTGTAAGCCTTCTCTACACGGTCCCAGTTGTTGTCACGGTCCATCGCATAATAGCGACCGGAAAGAGAAGCGATCTTTCCAACGCCGATCTCATTCATTTTATCCTGCAATGCTGCCACGTAATCCTTACCGGATGCGGGCGGTGTATCTCTTCCGTCTAAGAATGCATGCACGTATACATTCTCTAAGCCGTTTTTCTTGCACATCTCAAGCAAGCCATAGAGATGGGTGATGTGGCTGTGCACGCCACCGTCTGATAACAATCCCCACAGATGAAGGTCTGAATTGTTTTTCTTGCAGTTTTCGATTGCCTGAAGCAGTACCTTGTTTTCAAAGAACTCACCATCCTCAATTGCCTTGGTGATACGGGTCAGATCCTGATAAATAATGCGGCCGGCACCGATGTTCATATGTCCAACCTCGGAATTTCCCATCTGTCCGTCAGGAAGACCGACTGCCATTCCGGATGCATTACCTGCTACAAACGGACATTCCTTCATCAGCTTGTCCATCACAGGAGTGTTCGCCATCGCGATTGCGTTGCCTTCGGGATTGTCATTCAGTCCATAACCATCCAGCACCATTAAAACTACAGGTTTCTTACTCATGTTTTTGTCCTCTTTTCTTTATGATATATATTAGTTTAATATAATTTTTCCACATATCCATCCGCATCAATGGTCACACCGTTTGACAACTGCTGTTCAAAGGCAATGATGCGTGCTTTTTCCAACTCGTCCGTCACCAGATATGTCTGACGATTCTGCTGCACACACGGCACAAAACGAAATCTCATACAGCCGTCTGCATCGATGATCACCTGTGCGATCGCCGTATCCTTTTTGTTGACACCGTCCGTCGGCGTACTTCCAAACCAGAAGTTACCGAGACTGTAGATCACAGGTACATCTTCGATATATGTAATCCCCTGCAGGCAATGCGTATGTCCGCCGATAATGGCATCTGCTCCCGCTTGTGCAAACTGCTCCGCCAGTGCTACCTGATCGGACTCATAATAATTTGTACCTTCTGTGCCCCAGTGCACAAATGCGATCACATAATCACTGTGCGCCTTCGCCTCGCGGATAACCTCTACATACTTCTCCGGATGCAGTGTTTTTAACACACCCGGTGTCGTCTCTGTAGCTTCCTTCGTATAATTATAGGTACGCTCAATCTGTGTTGCCGCAACAAATGCGATCTTTTTGCCATTTGCTATGAAATACCAGGGACGTTTTGCCTCTTCCAGATTATTTCCGGCGCCCACATTCGGAATGCCCGCCTCATCCAGCGTCGCGATCGTGTCAGATAAAGCCTCCAGCCCGTAATCGCAGACATGGTTGTTGGCAATACCCACAATATCTATCCCCAGCTCCTTCAATATGGAAACATTTGAGGGATCAGAGCGAAATGTGTAGGCTTTTCCTTCTATCGGCTCTCCCCGCGTGCTGAATGTACACTCATTGTTGATCATCAGGATATCAGACTCTGCCATCAGGGTGCGCACATCGTTGCTTAAAGCCGCACTCAGACCCTTGCTTTTCAGATACTGCATCGTACCGATGCGATCATCAAAATTCATGTCACCGGTAAAACTGATCACCGTCTCGTCCGTTGAAGCACATTCCTGTCTGGTCACACGCAGCAGCTGTTCGCTGTGCATCCCAAACTGCTCGCAATAATCCAACCACAATACATGAATGGAACTGCCAGACATCTGATACCAGATTGAAACATCTGCTCCGGTCAGAGCTTCTTTTGCCACCTGCTCCAATGCGTCCTCTCCGTACAGTGAACGAAACCAGAATAAAAACGATTCGTCCAACGGATAGCCACCCAAAAAATCCCGATCTGCTGCAAGTATCGTATCCACGGCACGATTGAGTGCATCCTTTTGCACGCCTTGCGGTGTATGGCTCTCAATCTGTATCTCTGCAGCCTGTTCAACTGCATTTTTTCCGGCAGTTTCTTTTCCTGAAATCTGTTGAAAAGCGCTTTCCTCCATCACTGGGAGATCCGCTGTGCTCATGGCAAGCGCCCCCAACAGTTCCCCGGTCTCTCTTGCTCTCGTGTTTCCGCAGCCACACAGAGAAAGCATCATTCCGGTTATACATAACATAAGAAGGAGTACATGTTTTCTCCTTTTTCTCATTCGCCGCTTTCTCCTATATAGATTCTATTCTCTGGCATACATAATCATTATAATCTATTTTTTCATCTTTTACAATATCGCATACGCAGTTACTTTTTTAATAAAGAATTTAAAAAGTCAGCTGACGTATCAAAATGATCCGGATAATAGGAAATAGCGATCACTGCATCCTGATAATACGGCGTGTCAGGCATGCCCGGAATATCCCGCATACGAATACCGCATGCCATCGGTTCCGGCTGTACCTCATCAAATTCATCATAACGCTGCTCTGCGATCACCAGTCTGTCCTGCCACTCCTCCGGCACAACATCGGTCAGATCAAGAAAATATCCGCCTGTTGCGAATTCCTCAAATACCGCTTCCGGCAATATCATGATATCCTCGCTGCCCGCCTGCATCCGCACATAGAGTGCCATGCCGGCCTGGGAAGATGCTCCTCCTCCCGTCTCGGCAGTCCCTACCACCATATCTCCTATCACCAGCTGATCCCTCGGAATACCATTTTCATCCGCATACTGTTCGACATAGGGTGTAAAACTCGAATCATCTCCTACATCCACAATTGTCACGGAAAACAATGTTTCTTTGCTGGTCACCATTGAACGGATCAGTGCGATCAGCATGACTGCCACAACCACGACCACCAACACCGGTATGCGCCAGTAGTCCCACAAATAGCTGCGCTTCTGCGCCGGTGTCATCTCACTGAAAGGGATCTCATCCTTTGATCGTTCTCTTTGTTTCATACTACACATTCTTCTTTCTGTTACAACTTCTGTTTCATTTACCTTGTAAGTATTTCCCATTTTGCGGGAATTGTCAACTTAAAAAAGTATAAACTGGCAGTCAAATCGAAATAAAAAAAGAGAACCGGCTGACAGCCGGTTCTCTTCATATGCCACTATACAGTTTTGCTGGGGATAATGATCGCTGCGATGATGTAGGCGATGATCCCTGAACCACCCAGACAGCAGAACACTACCCATAACAGTCGGATCACCACCGGATCGATATTGAAATACTCTCCGATCCCTCCGCATACTCCGCATAATACCCTGTTGTCATCAGATTTTGTAAGTCTCTTTGTTTCCATTTTCTTTTCCTCCTTCTATATCGTAACCACGTCTGTATGGTCAACGTTTCATGCTTATTATAATGACTCTCCTGCTTTATATACATTTACTCTGCCTACACCGCAGTCAAGAGATATCGTGTATTTTGCACCGTTATCTATTTCCTTATCCTTACCCAGAGATGTATAAGGATCTCCAAACACATCCAATTCGCCCATGCCACAGCTCAACTCATAATTGAAGTCTTGCTTCTCGCCGACGATTCCGATATTTACATCACCGACACCACCGCTGATCTCTGCATCACCCTTCAATGTACAGCTGGCAATCTCAAAGCTTCCGACACCGCACTCGATATCCGTCTCACCCAGCACGGCTTCTTCGATGTGAAATTCACCGGCTCCGATTTCCGCATCCAGTTCCTTGTGTGCGATCAGTGTTTCTGCCTTGATCTTTCCCGCACCACCTTCGATATTGATATCATTTGCCGCCAGACGTGCGATCTGCACATCGCCTGCACCAACCGTCATATTCACATGATCAAACATACTATCTTCCGGGATCCACAGTTCTACATGAACTGCCTTAACATTTTTCTTACTTTTACGGGTATCATTGACGTACAGTGTTCCTTCTTTCACCTTCAATGAAAAATCATCTTCTTTTCCATCTTCAATCTCCACACGGATCTGCTCGTCGTTGGATTCTAATATCTGAAATTCACAGCTTCGAAGCGTAATATCCAGATTTCGGATCTCGTTTGCATCCCCGACCAGTTCTCCTGTCACTGCTGCCGCCTCCGGTATATCGGAATCCTCAGAATGATGAGTGGAACCCTCAGATTTAAACAATCCGTGGTCAAACATATCATCCACAGCATATTCCTCATTTCCGATCGTCACCGTCGCATCATCCCAAGTACCTCCCATCGCAATACCTGCGATGAGCAGGCCCCCGCCAAGTACCAGACATCCGGCACAAGTGATCAGCAACACTCTGATAAATTTATTCATTCAGTTCACCTTCTTTCTTCTATGAAATCCATTGTGCAGAAGGTTTGAAATGCCGCGCAGCATCCACGGAAGCACCTGACCAAGCACAAAAATGAGTGCTGCCGTACACAGGCATCCCATTGCAAACAGCAATAAACCTGCACTGACTGTCATCAAACCTGCTACAAGTCCTCCGGTGAAAAACCGAACGATTCCGACAATAAAACAGATCACGCCTACTACGATACCTACTGCCGCCAGCGCTACCGCTGCAACCAGCAATCCAAAGATCGTTGCAACAATCGCAACCAATACTCCAAATATCACACCGACTGCACCGATCCAAAACGGAAACGTAAATATTGCTACCAGAATGATGAGGATCCATTTGCTTCTGGAATCTGTCTGCTTGCGGCCTTTGTTGGCCTCTGAATAGCTTTTTGCCGTTCCTCTCGTCTGCGGCGGCTGTCCGACTGTACCTGCGTCATCTCTTCCACTGCGCAGACCTTCCTTGATGCTGGCTGCCACCTTATCCGGAGAGCCAAGCTCCGTGATCACCTGCTCCTCGTTCTCCGGTCCTGCATCACTGAAATAGTCCCTATAATATTCCATTGCCTCTGCCCGCTCATCCTCCGGGATGTCGAGCAGTTTTTGTTCCAATTGAAATAAAAATTGCTCCTTTGTCATATTAACTCCTCTCCTGCAAACAATGCAGTTATTTTCCTTGAATAATCCATCCACTCACTCCGATATAAACCAAGCTGCGCCTCACCGGCTGCAGTTATTTTATAGTATCTGCGATTTCGTCCTGCGCATTCTCTGTCATAGACTTCCAGACAATCATCTTTTTGCAGACGCCGCAGCACCGGATAGAGCGTGGACTCAGACACGTCAAGCGCTTTCCGCACATCCTGTGTGATCTTATACCCATAGGTTCCCTCTTCATCCTTGGATACGACCGCCAGAACAATGGCATCCAGCAGTGCCGCTCCTGTGTTAAAAACCATTCCATCACTCCCTGCTCTTATATTGTTTGGATATATAATACTGTTTTGTGTTTAATACTATATATCATATAATATTGTTTGTCAATAAGTTATTATATAAAAAATAATATTTTTTCGAGTATAATAAAAGAGGACGCATATTCACGTCCTCTCACACAATTGCTTCTTTTTTTCCGATTCTGCTGTGATCACTCATCAAAAATACTTACGATCTCACCGTCCAGAATGCGGTTGGTGTTCTTGACCGCACAGAAATTTCCGCACATGCTGCAGGTATCCTCTTTTTCCGGCGCTGCCTCCGCGCGGTAACGTCTCGCCTTCTCCGGATCCATGGCAAGTGCAAACATGCCCTCCCAGTCAAGCTTTTTGCGTGCCTCACTCATGCGGTAATCCCAATCAGCCGCACCGGGCACACCCTTGGCAATATCGGCAGCATGCGCTGCGATCTTCGCCGCAATGATCCCTTCCTTGACATCCTCCGCATTCGGCAGGCGCAAATGCTCTGCCGGCGTGACATAGCACAAAAATGCCGCGCCGCTTGCCGCCGCGATCGCACCACCGATCGCCGAAGTGATATGGTCATAGCCCGGTGCCACATCCGTCACCAGCGGTCCCAAAACATAAAACGGTGCTCCGTGACAAAGTGTTTTCTGGATCTCCATATTCGCCGCAATCTGATTCATCGGCATATGTCCGGGACCTTCGATCATCACCTGTACGTCACGCTCCCATGCACGCTTCGTCAGTTCACCAAGTGTGATCAGTTCTTCAATCTGAGCGGTATCCGTCGCATCCGCGATACAGCCCGGCCGGCATGCATCACCGAGACTCATTGTGATATCATACTCCCGGCAGATGTCCAGAATCTCATCATAGTGCTCATAAAAAGGATTTTCCTCACCGGTCATCTCCATCCACGCAAACATGATCGAACCGCCTCTGGATACGATATTCATGAGACGCTTATTATTTTTGAAGCGCTGTGCGGTGGCGCGGTTCATGCCACAGTGGATCGTCATGAAATCGACACCGTCCTCCGCATGCATTTTTACGATATCCAGCCACTCCTGCGCCGTGATCTGCCCCAGCGGCTTGTGATAATATACAACCGCATCATAGATCGGTACCGTTCCGATCATCGCCGGACAGGTTTCTGTTAATTTACGACGAAATGTTCTTGTATCTCCATAAGAGCTCAAGTCCATGATGGCCTCCGCGCCCATGTCAACTGCCGCGCGGACCTTTTCATATTCCATGTCCACATCTTTCCAGTCACGGGATACGCCGAGGTTCACGTTGATCTTGGTGGTGAGCTTCGCGCCCACGCCACTCGGACTCAATGCTTTGTGATTTTTGTTGCAGGGAATAATGACCTCTCCCTTTGCGATCAGCTCCCGGAGCTGTTCCGGTGCCATGTGTTCTTTTTCTGCCACAATCTCCATCTGCGGAGTGATGATACCCTTGCGGGCGGCGCCCATCTGTGTGGTGTAATCTGCCATACTTTTTTCCTCCTTTTGTATGTCCGGCAGAAGGTGGTGCCCCCAATCTGCCGAATGGAATAAAAAAACTGTGTCCGCAGGAATGCACGACACAGCTTCTAACAATTCTGTCGATTCTATCAATAAGAACAGATCAACATTGAAGTCATATATGTATCCCTACGTTGGAATTACCCAAATCAGGTTCGTGGGTTAAAGCGACACAGCTTACTCTCAGCCTGCTTCTGCAAGCTCCCCATATTTTTTACTTTTCTATATTAACATGAATGTGTGCGGAGTGCAAGACTTGAAAGCTATGTTCAGTCCCACACATCCACCAGACTATATGACAGTATTGGCATATTTATCCCCCTGTGACACCCACTGATTCTTCACTTCATTCACTTCTTCACCGCTTATGATCCTCTTCCACTCCAACACCCCGGGTCCATCAGATAAAATGTTTCGATGATACAATTCATAAGCAAGAGCTGCACATGCCTTTCGAATACTCAAAATATCCTTCATCCGAAGCTTGCACATCTCTTTGTCCGGAGCGATTACACCTGCAATTTCTAAAAGATAATGATCGAGAGCTACACAGTTCTGCGCCTTCATAATCGGGCATTCCTCATACACCAAATTGTGAAGCACCCACAGCGCCGATGTAAGTCCAGGCATTTTACGATAGTGGAGTGTCTCAAAAATGGCATCCAACATCTCCTGCGCTTCCGTTCCTTCCGGGTTTTTCCGAATATACTGAAATGCAGCGCGCAATGCACCTGCCACAAGACCGGCATCTGCCGAGCATATTTCTTCCTGAATCTCTGTCAAAATATCACGATCCAATCCAAGAATCAGATCTACTTCCTTCGTACTGACTCCATGCCCAATCTTTCGCATCTCTTCTGACATTATTCTCAGTTTTTCAATCTGTTCCGTTTCTATAGCGCCTGAAAGATTTCCACACACAGCTGCCACTCCTTGAATCATCTTCTGCGCCCGCCCACGGTATTCGCTCCATATATCAAAATACAGACTATTGCCACACACTTTAGATTGGAGAATGCTCCAATAGTCCAAAATTGTATCTAAAATGCGAGCCACTTCCTCCGGCTTCCAGTAATCCGGTTCAACATTCTGGCAAAGAACAATGAGTTCATCCAGATACGAAATTTCTCCCATAGTAATCTTCCAACCATTCTCATCCTCAAACTGGTCACGAAGATTCTGATTCAAAAAATATCCCTTTACTGACAAAACCGGAATAGATGGATTCACACAAGGAAGCTTCTCAAACGCCCAGAGGTGGTAATTTGTGAGCATTGGCAGTCCAGTCTCCTCCGACACATGGCTCCAAAGCAGTTGTGCATACGCTTTTTGCTGTTGATCTGTTAGCAGGCCTAAGTCATCCAACACTTCCAGACGCGTGACTTTCGTTCTCCACGCATAATCGGCTTTCTCCGAAGGTTCCAGCAGCCACTCAACTGTAGAATCTTCCACCTGGCAAAATCTGCGGTTCTCTCCAATATCCGTCTTGCAAAAATAATAATCGAACAGATCAATCCCATCTGCATGACCATGAAGCATCCTATGCTCACAGATAGCGGTATCCATCATTGTTCCAAGCATACGAGCCTTCTGTTTCTCTGACACCTGCTTCATAATTGCGATCAACAGGTTCGACATCGGATAATCTATGGGAAGTTCTTCATCCTCCATCAGCTTTTTTAAAAGTAAAAGCGCTTTCTTCATAAAATTCTCCGGACAACGACTCATCAACCTCATCAGAAGTTCCGGTGCATTGTCACTCATATGAGACACAATGCTTCCTACCATATATCGTTCCAAAGAATGAAGTTCATCCACATTGTCATCCATAGCACACAACAGATGCCCCAGCATTTTTTCAATCTCGCCTGTTTCAAGGCCTGTCACATAGTCCCGATTCACCAATGTTTTGAGCGTATCACTACGATTGCTTTGCACTACGAGAAAAAGGCCCAGTGTACTGTCAAGTTCAAGGATAGCTTCCATCCACGGTTGCTCCAGATTGCCCAACAGAGTTACATAGCCGCACTTGAGTGGAAGTGCCAGGCGATCCAGTACCCGATAAAAACGGTAGGCCTCTTCGCAATAATTCTCTCCACCAAAAAGAGTGATGGTCTCCCTTTCAAGCTCAAAAGCCTCCTTTGTATCACTCTTTTTGACTTTCCAGCGAAGCAGCTCACTTTCCAAGTCCTCCTTCCATTCATCCCAATCAAACAAAGCCTTTTTCATATCTATTTCATCCAGAAGCCGGTTGATTTCTCCCTGATGCAGCTCATAGTCCTCTTCAAAATCGTGTACTCCCTGTACGCAAAGGGATAATAGCTGAAGTGCACACACCTGCAGCGTTACACAACTCACCCTGTAATCCTCCAATTCAGTTACAGAAATGGCGTCCTTTATGTCCTGAATCAGACACTGTAATTCCGGTATTACAACTTTCACCTCTCCGCACTCGATCCGAAGGCCCAGAATCTGAAGCCGCTGCTCGTACTGTTCTTTTTTCGGCTGGCACCGACTCAGTTCACGCCTGAGTCCCGGCAGATTCATATGATGGAATTCAAGCTTTGCCCTTTCCAATTGTAAATCCGTTTTTCCATTAATGCCGTACTTTTCATACGACCTAAGAAGATTAAAAACCCGTGTCCACTCTGCATCCTCACCATATTCACGAAAGATACGAAGCAGCACCTGACCAATATAAAACCATTTTCGGATATCATCCTTTAAATCCTCATCCGCATCCTCCCTCTGCTGTACACTCAGTTTCTCGGCATAATGATCCCATATGGTACATATATGCACATAGTCATATTTTGAATACAGATGAAAGCACTTCTCCCAACGCCACACCAGTTCAAAAGCAAATTCCAACATCGTCTGTACATCCAACCATTGATGACTCTGAAGCAAACCATACTCATGACTGTTATACACTAATTCCCGGCAATACTTCTTAGGCAGGATATACCATCCGGGAAACTTCTGCCGTTCCTTGCCCCACTCCTCTATTAGCGTTCGTATTTCTGTTGCTCTTTCTTCCTTTGGCTTCCAAATACCCTCCACATGGATGTGATTGATATGCCATTCTGAAACCGTGCATTGTTTTTCCTCAGTGAAAACCTCGTCCACCCCTGCATTCTCGCTGTGTTCCTGACGTACGTGCTGGCGCTCTTCTTCCATCTTCCTAAGAAATTCCCTGAGCAATTCGTCTTGAAAGCACATACGTTCCATTGCCGTATCCATCCGTTGTTCCATATGTGTCAAATTGTCCTGAAGCTCCTGCAATATACTTCGCTCACATATTTTCGGGATAGTATATTTAAGCTTATGCTCAATGATTTCACAGAAATGTCGTTCACACGCCTGCTGGTTGCTCACGGATATATCCGCATTCTCCAGTAAGTTATGAATGCATTTCTGCAATTCATTCCTCCAACTAAAATCGTCAATCCGGCGCATATGAGCTGCCAATTTACGCATATTATCCTCGCCAAACAGGATTCTCCTCATCTCAGACTCCTCACTACCGGTCCTTTCGTAGTTTGCGACACTCGCACCCGCATCAATAAATATTTTCTCTAATCGTTTGCTGTCAATCCACTTGGTTAGCACGACTTCCGGTATGGCTTTGAAGTCACCTTGCGCTATGGCTTTTATCAGCTCTAAATTCTCCTCGCTCATAAATTCTCCCCTTCCGCTTCATGTGCTGCTCTCTGCTGATTTTGTTTTCCTTTATACGTCAGGGGTAAGATGATCAGCACCGTGGCAATTGGCGCTCCCCGTACCAGCCGAACCAGCCCTGTGGTGCGAGATTAACCAGCCCAGAACAACACCTGCAATATTCAGCATCACATCAAATGTACTGTAATGTCTTCCCGGAATAGAACGCTTCGTCCATTCATCAAAAAAACACCATACGCAAACTGCACTCACACCTATCCATGCATGCAATTTTACCAAACGTAACACCGCCAGAACAAGAATCGTCAGTACCAGAAAGCATATAACATGCGCGCCTTTTCTTGTCCATGCACTCACGAGCTGAATCTGCTCATCGTTCAGAAACCAGAACAACCGCATGAGTCTGCTGCTGGCTCTTGCAGTCCCCTCTCCGTCCTGATGAGATAAATATGTCATAAAAATAAACCATATAATTGTTACAATGATCGCAACCTGAAATTTTCGTTCTTTCATATACCTCTTTCCGTTTCCATATCTGACATATACGCTCTGCTACTGACACCAAGTTTCTTCTCGCCAAGCTTGATTGAATTTGAGATCACAGTGGATTTAATTTTAATCTGACCCAAATTCAGCAGAGTCCCGATAAGCCCTCGCGGCACAAACTCATTCTCCTGCAACACCCCCCGAAACATATAATCGTTCGTATCTGTTCAATACCCTCACAGATACGATGCAAAAATGCATGAAAATTGCTTCGCAATGGCATTTTTGCACTCCTGAATCATGTTTTCACGGTCTCAGCAGTAAATGCCTCGACCTGTTCTGAACATTTACAATCAAGCTTATACGGAATCGGGCCGTATGCGTTTTGAAATAACTCATGCACCTGTTCATTGTAATACATACTCATAGGTTTTTCCTCTCCATTTCTCGGTAAACCTGAGTATGCCAGACACCGGCGAATGCCACAGTGTGTTTATCACACACAGCTTTATCTTATCATCCGAACATCAGAATAACAAGTGAAAGTATGCATATTTCAGTTTTAATCCCCCCTCACAAATTTTTCACCGGCTTCATCTTCTCTTTCGCTTTCTCCGGCACATTGATCAGGCCGAACCGATAGAACATTGCATAGATGTAGGTCACGCCCCGAATATCACCGAGGGCTTTCGGACGATCGACCACGCATCCAATTTGCGGAATGTTGTGAAACGCCAGCAGAACAGAACTCCATGCCAGGCTCTTGCTGTTCTCCCTGCGGTCGATGAACAGTTCCTTCATATACACTCCGCATCTCCCCTTCTTCAGGCTGTACGAAAATACCAGCCCGGAATAGGTGCGGAACTTATATCCCCGGAACTCAATCACCGCTGTCCACAGAGCTTCCTCGCTCTGTTCTGTTCTCAACTCTTCCAGAACCTTTTCTCGCTTCCGCATCCTGCGGATGCGCTCTGCGCCAATGCTAATATTATTGCTATCCGTCTCAACAGGGAAATACACGCCTTTCTCATAGGGCAGATACGAAGTGACAGACGCTTTGGAAATGTTCAGTTCTTTCATAGTTGCGACGATAGCATCCTTGTGAGACATATCTGTTCTTGAAGAAGAATAGTTGGATCATAGTCCGGTTTGGATGGTTTACGGCCGCCACCCGGTTTTCTCTTTCTTCCCATATTCTCACACTATCCTTTTATTTCCGTTACAATCTATACAAGTCACACTTTGCCCCTTGCCGGCTTTTTTTGCATCCTTGCGAACTTTTCTGCAATCTATACAGCGTTTTGGAAGTTCGAAACCCATTTTTCTCCTGAAACATCATTCTACAAAAAACAATGCGCTCTGCTCATACCAGTAGAAACATCCCTACCGTGTGATCTGCTTCTCAAATGCTCCTACATCCGGTGCAGTAGCAGCAATCCTTAGCCACTGATCCAGCAGTTCGTTCTTTTTCTCTTCGTGAATCCGCCGCTTCAGTTGTTCGGATACTTCTCCTTTTGAAGTCAGCACTGTCAATAGAGCTGCCGATAGTCCTTCGGTTCTTCCTTCGGTTCTTCCTTCGGTTCTTCCTTCTATTCTTCCTGTCTTTCTTCCTCGCGCTTCGCTTTCTTCCATCTCCCGGGCGATAATTGCTCCTACCTTTGTCATATTCAAACACCTCCTAATCTCGTTTGCCAGTTTCTGATCAATGATTTTATCTGAAAAACTTAAGATTCCCGCAAGTGCCATTTCCTGCACGCTTTCATCTTGAATTTCTTTTGCCAGATCTACCGCTTCATGTGCTGCTCTCTGCTGATTTTCTTTTCCTTTATACGTCAGAGGTAAGATGATCAGCTCCATCAGGTCTTTGTCATCCAGGGGCTCTCTTTGTTCTATTTTATGCTGAATACGCATCTTTACTTTTTCTGATGATATTTCACTCAAAAACCCCTCTGTTGTGTAGATAATCATATCCCCTACACTTAACGTGTCACTCGTCTGATCTTTTGTCACATCTGCCGTATAGATCACAATGATGCGTATCCGGAGCCTGGTGATATCTACACCTTCTTTTTGCAGCCTGCGCAGCAGTCTCAACACATATCCCGCATATTTTACCTTATTCCCCACACGGTAATCACTCTCATAGTCCAGCAACGCATAGCTTCCGTCCTCCAGCAAAAACAGGTTATCCATCCGTTTTTCGTTCGTCTCTATTGCCGGCAGATTTGTAGGTCTCACATCCACTATCTTCGGTACATCGATTCCATATACAGATAGCGAACGATTTCTCATCGTCTCTCCAAACCACTTGGACACCACATCCTTATTTTGCGCTGTGATCCCAGTCGTACCCCGTCTTCTTTTTCTTTTGCCCATCCGCATTCCTCCTTTTTTGCAGGAGTATCTATGGGCTTATGTATCATCCACATCTCCTGCTTGTATTGTTTTTTTATTGAAAATTTAAGCAAGAGTTGTTTCTTCTGAGAATACATGAGATGATCGCGACGGCAGCATGTCATCGCGTATGTAAGAGAATAGTTCTAACACTATTTTTAAGAATCCGACAATTGCTTGTCTATAATGTATCATGAACACATTGTGTTGTCCAGAGCTTTTTTGATGCATTGAATATCCATGGAAAAGGACGCTCTTGGTCAAAAGATATCTTCGTAACCAAGAGCGCCCCCTGTGACTAACTAGTAGGCTGTATGTTTGTAAAGTCCAAACTGATCGGCAAACATTTTGCCTCATAGATTGTTCCATCCGGATTTGACTTATACAAGTCGATCAGAATACTCCAAATAGCACCATGGTCATAAGTATCCTGCATGAGTGAAACCGTCAACTTTATGTAAATAGTTCCATCAGCGGCTTTTATATAATGTCCGGACCAATCACCGGTACTCCACTTGCCAGTTTCATCAGGTGTAACCTTGTCTGTACTTGTGGAATTCTGTCCGATACTTGCTTTTATTCCTCCGATACTTGTATCATCCGCAATTTTTACGAATACATCGATCTTTGGACTCGCCGCTACAGAGTCTTTTGTCGGAGTTCCTTGCAGACGAATACTTGTACTACTTCCATTCTCCGGATTTTCCATCTGGGTGATTCCACTCTTTCCTGAAAGTAGATTTGCATCAGTTTTTTCCAGTTCTGATCCTTCGGGATAGTCGAAACTCACATATTCAGCTGCTTTCAGCTGAATCGGGAAGATACCCGCCTGTGAATTTACATCAATCGTATAGGTTGTAGGCTGATATTCCTTTCCTTCACCATCAAGATCGATCGTAAAGGAAGCAGTCTGTGCCGGTCCGGGGATACGTACTAACAGGTCTCTGGATCCGGAGTCTGTCCCACTTAAAGATACTTCTGTATTACTCAGACCTGTAACTGCAATATTACTTACATTTGCGTCTGTTTCAAAACACAAAGGAAGATAGTATCCGGTTGCCACCACACCACTGAATCCCGGTGCGCCTTCGACACAGTTAATCCGTGCTCTTTCTGCACCGCCTGCCGGTCCTAAAATATAATCACTCGTTGCATCATCCTTCAACATCAGTGTACCATCAGTGACATATTTCGAATCAGTGTTCAAAGTCTCATTCAGCGACAGTGTTACAAGGGATGCTGCAGCTACAGCCTCTTCTGTCGTTACCTTCGTGGATGCACTGACCGTCAGATTCTCTTTATCACCTGCTGCGCGCGCAAAGAGATAATAATCCTTCACGGGATCCAGATCTGTAAAGGTTCCGCTCCATTCACTATCCGCGCCCAATATTACCCATTCTAAATCACTGGTGGAATCAGTTGTTGCACATGCGTATTCATAACCCGGCTTTGCGTCGATGGAGATCGTCTTATCTGTTTTCGCCAAAACCGTAGGCGCAGCTGCCTTTACAATAACCTTGATCGTAGGAAGCAAGGATGCTATCGCTGTCGTATCATAATTCCAGTTACTTTCAATATCTAATACACAAGCCTCAAATTCATACAGACCGGCTACGGGATCTGTATCATATTCATCCGGATAATACCAATCAAGATCTAATGAATAGGTCTGACCGTCTTCGCCCTTGCAGGTAATCGTATCCAGAAGGCTTAAATCCTTAACTGCCGTTACATTTCCTTCCTCACCTGCCTGAACATTGTCTGCTGTTCCGGTAACTTCTGTCAGTTTCACCGGCTTAACAATTACTTCTACTACCGGCAGTTTTACATTATCCGCGAGATAGATGGGCGCATTTTCATCCAACACGACCCACGCATCATATGTTCCTGCTGCGTTTTTGTAACCCTCATCAATATCCCATGTAACATTGATCGTATGTGACTCGATCTCTTCATCGGAAAATGCAAGCGTGGTAGGAAGACCCATTTCAGCAATATCTTTTATTGTACCGCCATAGGTTCCTGCCTCGATTGGATCAATGTCTACAGGAGTAATTGCTGTCAATTTCAGATATGTTTCCGTAAAACTAAAGGTAATAGGTGTACTTACCGGACTTTCACCAACATTGTTTCTGAGATATACAACTGTAGAGCTGTCTTTATAAGTATCAAACGGCAGCCATACAGTAACGGTATCTGCTGCTTCTGTGGCGGTCACAATGCCCGTTCCAATAGCAGTCCATGAAGAACCATCTTTACTATACTGTAATTCGGCTCCTTCCGGTAAATCCTCCACCTTGACATTCACACCAATCCACTGATGTTCTTCATCGATCGAATATTTTTTCAATTTTAAGGTGTTGGCTGTTACATAACAGGTATAGCTTCTTGTTCCGGATGACACACTCACATGATTTTGATTATAGATCACATTTTCATCCGCTGTAGATGCAGGTGTGTATTTACTATAACTGAAGGACAGCGCTCCTTCTGCCAGTACGGTTACATGAACCGTCACTGTCTTTGCACTCTCACTTGCCCAGATCCAGTCACTGCTCGGAAGCGCAATTGTTCCGGTAATCGGATACGTCTGTCCGGCTACACCCTCGTAATTTGATGTATCCCAGGTGATTTTGCCACCATCGGTGTATCCTGATTCATCCTTTAAGCGTATAGATCCTTTCAAAAAATTCGCAACCTTATCGGCTGTTATATTATAAGGAACGTTTGCAGCTGCAAATGTTTCGTCCTGCGAAGCAACCCGCTTCACGGTGCCTGATGTTGCAGTTCCGCTGATCTGCTTACCGCTAATCGTTGCGCTTGCTTTTACTGTGAGTTTACAACCTGAATCATAGGTCCGGATCGTATAAACCGCTCCTTCTCCACGTTTTGCATCGCCAACAAACCATTCATAGGTATAATCTACGCTGGCATTTGCAGAATTTGTGGCACTTGCGTTCAGTACAACACCGGGCTTTAACACGGTTGCGGGTGATCCGGCTTCCGTCATCGTAATGGTCGGGGTAATAGTAACTGCAGGTGTCGTGCTTCCTCCCCCTGAATAATCTCCACCGCCGGTAGATCCACCGCCAGTGCTGCCGCCGCCAGAAGTGTTGTTATCCTTGTTCTCTGTATCCTTAGCCGGATCTTTTGTGTCAGTAGAAGATGAATCCTTACCAGCTTCTACGGTCGTATCCTTTCCGGTGGAATCAGTAACGGTTACCTTCTCAGAGGTATTGTTTGTAACATCAGTCTTTACGTTCTCATTTCCAGCTGTTACACTAGATCCTTCTGCACCCTTGTCCAGGCTGATCTTTGCATCCGCATTCAGAGTAACATCTGTCTTTACCTCAGACTGAATCGTAGCGCCCTCTGCATTATTGGTGATCGCAACGGTTCCCGTCGTGCTACCGGTGACTGACACATCTGCTTTCGCATCAACAGTTACATTGGAAACCGTACCGTTTACTGTAAGCGATACATCAGATGCCTTTCCGGATACAACGACAGTTTCTACCGTTGCACCTTTTGCAACTGAAATTTTTGCGTCGGCCTTCACCGTCAGGCTATCAAGACTAGTTCCTGCCTTTACAGTAAGAGTTGCCTGCTTGTTGAGGACTACATTGGCGTCCTGTGCAGCTACGATCTTTGCTCCGGTTGCATTGTTTGTGATCGTGGGCGATTCTTTTGCATTTCCGCCTACGGTAACAGTGCTCTTACCCCTGACATTGATCGCATCAACGCTACCGTTGTTAACAATACTGATCTTGCCACCTTTACCTGAAATCGTAATCTTCGTATCAGAAGACTGTTTTCCGGTGGTCAGCTTCAATGAATTCGTGTCTTTTACTACGATGTTGTTGCCTTCTCCACGGTCGGTAAAAGACTTTCCATCATTCACGGAGATCTTTTTGAAATCACCGTAGTTGTTGATGGTTGCCTTCGGAGAAGCAACTGTTAACAACTTCTTGCTGTAATCCCCGTCCTGGATCTTGAGAGATACATTTTTCGACGTCTTGATTACAATAGATGTAACCTTTTTGTCTTTCAGTGCCGCATCCAGCTGCTTCTGTGTTTTCACAGTAACAGTTTTCTTTGCTGCTGCACTCGCAACTGTAGGTGTGGAAATAACACCTGACAAAGCAAAAGTCAGTGCCATCACCATTGCCAACAGCCTCTTTGATTGTTTGTTTTTCATTTGAAAAAACCCCTTTCTTTATTTTTGGTGGTCATTGGGACCACATTGTTTACGTGACAATAGACGCTCCTCATGGCGCAATGCCAGAGTCAAAAGCCCAGGCATCGTGGCAAAAGAAATCCTTGATGTATTCTTGCCAAACGGCTTTACTGAGATAAATCTCTAACTATAACACGCTCTTCATATGTAATCTGTCTTACACTATTAAAACAGTTTTTCAATCTCACATTTGCATCATCTGTTGAATTCATAAAGTCATCATATGACAAACCACTATATGACAATAATGCCATCATATATCCACCAGAATCTACGTATAAACATTTGCCAACGATAAAATATTTATAATCCGAATCTGTATATTGAATTAATACTGTGTTAACAGCATCTGGCAAATACTCTGTTTTATTTAGCCCATCTACAAATAAAAGCCCTCTATTCTCTCCAACCATCTCGTGCTTTATATATTCATTACTAAAAGAACTATTCTTTGATATTTTCAGTTCCGCTTTAGCATATTCAAGGCAAGTCCCGATTTCCTGAGACAAACAATTTTCTATGACAAAATCAAAGTCATAATCGCTATCATCTACTAGCATATCATCTAATACAGTTATCACTGGCAACTTAACGATTCTAATATACTTTCGATTATGCAAATCCCATTTGTTCGTATAAAAATATGTATCTCCTCCCTCATCCGTAGGTGTATACTCAGCCTTGTGTAATCCTGTATATACTGCAGTAACATATCTATTTTCAAAATTACATGGCGCCAATCCCACATCCACATATTTTTTAATTCCCAATATTCCAACTTCGATTACAAGAAACATCACCATTAATTTCATTATTCTCATATAAAACTGAGATATATTTTTTGCCACTTTTTCTACAACTATTTGGTAGTTATCATCAGATTTTAAATACTTTCTTATTTCTGCCTTATTATTCTTATTGCTTTGCGGAATACTCTCTGCTACAGCAACTAAATCTCTTAGGTCGCTATCACTCAGACCCACACACCTAATAAACAACCGATAAAACATCAAGGATGACCCCTTTATGACGTCCCAAACTATTCCAGATAAAATTGCAGACACAATAAACTTATTCATTACTTCTCCTTTCATTGAGTTTTTGTAAAGTGCTACTTAATCAGTATTATCTATCTTGTTAAACACTTTTCCAATATATTTCTTTGTCAACTGTTTTATTATTTATAGAATCCACTAGCGTCCCTGCGCCACCAAGCGACTACCAATTATTAGCAAAACAAACATCATTGCTCTACATATAAAAATAACTGACATCATTCAGATAAATATCATTCGAAAGCACAATTCCTTCACCATAATTATTTCATCAACCTTCTGCTGGCTCTGGCGGTC